>JAAZNB010000582.1 GCA_012798515.1 Chloroflexota bacterium | reverse complement strand
CGTTGGCCGGAATGACAATCTGTCCCCGCTCGCTAACGGTAATGGCGCCGTAAAATCGCTTCCCCCCGGGGGCTTCTTCATAAACATACTCTTTACCTATTTAATCTTGTTTACAAGATTAAACTTATCACTCCCGGTTTTTCTCGTCAATAGCAGCGCACCCCCTCCCGTACCGGGGCGGACATGGCCGGCCGGGGATGCCGGGATAGGAATCCCCTATTTTAATTAGCAGGTCGGGCTTCCAAAGTGCCCCGTAGGGGTACGCCCGAGCGAACATGGCCAGCCAGGGATGCCGGCTTCCCCGCGCCGCCTCGGGCAACCCCCGATGATCCGCGCGGGAGCGTGAAAGTTGGCTTTCGCTCTTGGTACGGGCCGGCCGTGGCGCCGGGGCCGCCTGCCGCCGCCACGGAGGGGCGTGTTTGGCCAGATCGCTCTAGCCAACCTACGCAGGGTCGGTTTTCCCCAGACCGCAGAGCACAGCGCCGGGAAAAAATTGCCAATTTTATTAGCAGGTCGGGCTTCCATGCCCGACCGAACATGGCCAGCCAGGGATGCCGGCTTCCCCGCGCCGCCTCGGGCAACCCCCGATGATCCGCGCGGGAACGTGAAAGTTGGCTTTCGCTCCTGGCGCGGGCCGGCCATGGCGCCGGGGCCGCCTGCCCCCACTCCGGAGGGGCGGGTTTGGCCGGGTCGCTCTCCCCCAGGCCGCAGAACCCAATTTTATCCAGCGGCTTTACGCTTCCCTTACCCCCTTCCCCAAGAATTTGCTTTGTCCCAAAGAAGAGATATACTATCAAGATAGTGGGATGCACACACGGAAACGCCCGACGACCATTCAGCCAGCACAACCGCCCGCCCTATCTTCATACCCCGACGACCACACAGGTGTCCGTCCGGCTTATCCATTAAATAAACGTACCTTTGGAAGAAGATCTGCCTGGGTTGGCAACCAGCCCAAGATCTCTTCCCTTTATCAACAGGGTAGCGCCATGTCCAACGAGATGCCCGGTTTTCAATCGCTGCCAGGCGATTACCAGCACGTCATCCACCTGGCACAGGAACAGCACCGTATCACCGTGACCCCGCTCCAACTGCTGGTGGGCGGGTGGTCCGGTGCAGTGGTTTACCTGGTCAGCGTTTCGGCGCGGGATAGCGGGCGGGTGGAGCACTGCATCCTCAAGCTGGACCACAAAGGCCAGTCCTCCAGGGCCGATGAGGTCACCCGCCACGCTCACATGGCCCGCCGGGCCGGCCCGGATTTCACCCGCCGCCACATCGCCGAGCTGGCCTTCGATTGTGTCGAGCACGAGGGAGCCATGGCCATCTTTTACCGCATCGCCGGCCAATCCCTGCTTCATTACCGGCCGCTATCCGGCTACGGGCAAGAAAGCCAGCTCAAGAGCATCTTTGCGACCACCAACACCGTCTTGCTGGAAGAATGGAACCGGGAGGCCCGTTTCGAGCAGGCCGTGCCCCCATACAAGCTACTGGGACGCTGGCTGGGCTTTCGCCTGGAGGCAGGCGGAAACATCGAGCATTTTCTCCGCCACGACTGCCAGGTCGACCCGGACGTCCCGGGCCTGCTCATCCGGGGCAACGTCTACCCCAACCCCCTGGCCTATGCCCGCCAGGCCGGGCACTGGGGTCCGGCCCGCTCACTGGACGTGATCCTCGGTTTCCTCCACGGCGACCTGAACGCCAACAACGTACTGATCAAATTCTCCGCCAGTGGCTACGCCCTGGAAGGCTATTACCTGATCGACTTTGCGCTCTTCAAAGACGACATGCCGCTGTTGTACGACCAGCGTTACCTGGAGATGTCCTACCTGCTGCACGCCATGGCGCAGGTTTCCCTGGAAAAATGCATCGAGCTGTTCGCCCACATGGCCCAAGCCGATGTCCCCGACCCAGGCCAGGCGCCCATCGAACTGTCTGGGGTCAGCGCGGTTATCGCCTCTGCCCGAGGGGCATTTGCCGCCTGGGTGCAGGCGCTCCACCCCAGCCTGCACGACGACCTGTGGGGCCAGTACTGGCTGGCCGGGGTGGCGGCCGGATTGGGTTACGCCCACAAAGCCGGCCCGGCTGGCGAACAACGTCTGGCCGGGCTGATCTACGCCGCCGCCAACCTCAAACGCTACGCGTCCATTTTCGGCCTGCCGCCACCGGCGGCGGTGGCGCCCCTGTTCAGCGCCGGCTCGCCCCAACCCGTCCCGCCCGCCCGGCCGGCGGCCAGGCCGTCCCAGCCCAACCTGCCGGCCCAGTCGACCCCCTTCATCGGGCGCACGGCACAGGTCGCCATGCTGGTGCAGTGGGTGCGCAACCCCGACGT
>JAAZNB010000581.1 GCA_012798515.1 Chloroflexota bacterium | reverse complement strand
GACACCACTGCCGCAGGCGATACCTTCGTGGGGGCCTTCGCGGCGGCCCTGACCCACGGCGCCGCCCTGGCCGCCGCCCTGCGCTTTGCCGTGGCGGCCGGCACGCTGACCGTGACGCGCTTCGGGGCGCAGACCTCCATCCCGGGGCAGGATGAGGCGGCTGTCTTTATGGAACAGCTTTCGGCGGCGGTGACCCAGCCGTAGAAAGGTGAGCGCATTCTGTCAGGACGATATCGTATGGTGGAGGTTACAGTTTGAAAAAAATCGGCATTCTCAATCAAGATATTTCAACCGTGGTCGCAGGGATGGGGCACACCGACATGCTGGTGGTGGGCGACGCAGGTCTGCCCATTCCCCCGCAAACGCGGCGCATCGACCTGGCCGTGGCCCAGGGTGTGCCCGGCTTTATGGTGACCGTCCAGGCCATCGCCGAAGAGCTGCGCGTGGAGAAGATCATTGTGGCCACCGAAACGCAGCACAAGAGCCCCGAGATCTACCAGGCCCTGGTCGCCCTGTTCAAGGATGCCCAGATCGAGCTGGTGGAGCACGAGCAGCTGAAAAAGCTGTGCGGCGCCGCTGCGGCGGTGGTGCGCACGGGCGAATGTACTCCCTTCGCCAACGTGGTGCTCGTCTCGGGGGTCACGTTCTAGGCTCCCAGATTGGCGCCGGTCCGCTGAAAGCGCCGGCGTGGCAAGAGAATGCAGGAGGTGAATATCGAGAAATAAGTTGTTGAGTCTTTCGGATTTGTGTAGGACCCATCATAAACCTGAAAACGGAGGAGATCCTGTGAAAACGAAAATTTTCTGTCTGATGATCCTGTTCGTGTTGGTTTTAACGGCCTGCCAACCTGCCGCACCGGCTGTGGCCACCCAGCCCAGCGCCCCTGAAACTGCTCCAACCCAGGTACCTGCAACCGAAGAAGAAGCCGCCCCCGCCGCGACGGACGTAAGCGAAGAGGCCGCCCCCGCCGGCGAGGCCGACCCGATTGCCCTGGCCATCGACCTGGCCAACAAAGCCACCCGGGGCGAATCTGCCGAGCTGCAAGGCAGCAGCGGCAAGACTATCGGCATCGTCATGCCCGCCCTGGACAACGACGGCTGGCGCGCCATCTACATCGGCGCTCTGAGCAAAGCCATCGAGCTGGACGTCTCCGTCATCACCCTGGACGCCCGCGACCAGGTCGAGACCCAGACGGCTATGATCGAAGACCTGATCACCAAGCAGGTGGACGCCATTGCTTTCGTCCCCGTCGACTCGGCAGCCATGTCTTCTGCTGTGCAGAAGGCCAACGCAGCCGGCATTCCCGTGGTCACCATGGACCGCTCGACCGAAGGCGGTGACGTGGTCGCCCTGGTCGAATCCAACAACGTAGAAATTGGCCAGAAAGGCGCCGATCTGATGGCCGAAGTGGCCCAGGAATATGGCGTCGACGTGGCCGACCTGAAAGTGCTCGAGCTGCTGGGCGACCTGGCCACCTCGGCCGGGCAGGAACGCCACGAAGGCTTCAGCACCACCGCAGCCGAGCTGGGTATCAACGTGGTCGCCGAACTGCCCACCAACTGGTCGGCCGAAAAGGCCAACGCGGCCGTGTTGGATGGCTTCCAGGCCCACCCCGACATCAACGCCATTTACATGGCCAGCGGCTGCGCCATGTATTCCGGCGTGGAATCGGCCATGCGCTCGCTGAACAAATTCTTCCCCGGCGACGACGCCAACCACATCATCCTCATCTCTACCGATGGCTGCCCGGCCCCGCTGCAGGCCATGCGCGACGGCTACGTGGACGCCGATTCGGCCCAGCAGCTGCTGGCCACCGGCACCACCGCCATCCAGGTTGCCGTGGACGCCATCGACGGCAAGATGCCCGAGAGTGGCGTCATCCGTCTGGGCCCTGATCCCATCCGCCCCGACAACGTCGATGAACTGACCCACTGGTCGAACGTATTAAATGTAGCTCAATAGCAACTGGAACGTTGTGGCGCAGCCAGGCAGGCGCGCCGGAAACGGGAAAAGAAGGGTGATGATCTGCTGGGTTTCTTTAGCGCAGATCCTCTCAGCAGGTCATCACCTCCCTGAATTATAGCGCACATCGTTTGTTCGCCGGAGAGGTCTATTCTCCGCCTGTCCGGCGGCATCTTCTGGAAAACCCTCCCCGTGTTCCGCCGCGCTCGAGGGTATGAAGGACCAAGGTATGGATCAAAATCAGCCCCCTATTTTAGAGGCCATAGAAATCAGCAAACTGTATCCGGGCGTGCAGGCGCTGGATAACGTCAGCGTCACCATCGCAAAAGGGGAGGTCCGGGCGCTGGTCGGCGAGAACGGGGCGGGGAAGTCTACGTTCGTCAACGTGATTGGCGGGATCACCCGCCCGGATAGCGGCAGCCTGTGTGTGGATGGCCGCGAGGTCAAGATTCGCTCGCCCAAGCAGGCCGCCGAAAACGGCATCGCCATCGTCCACCAGGAATTGTCGCTGTACCCCAACCTGGACGTGGCCAGCAACCTGTTCCTCTCCCGCCTGGACGAGCAGGGCAAGCTGCTCACCCCCGAACGGCACATGCGCCGCGAGGCGCACGCCGTGCTCGAACGGGTGGGCCTGGAACACATCCCGCCCACGCGCAAAGTGGGCCAGTTGATGCCCGGCGAGCAGCAGCTGGTGGAGATCGGCCGGGCCCTGGTCAAGGACGTCAAGGTGCTGGTGTTGGACGAGCCCACCTCTTCGCTGGCCGAGCGCGAGATCCGCACGCTGTTCCGCATCATCAACGAGCTGAAAGCGCAGGGCATCTCGGTCATCTTCGTCTCGCACCGCATGGAAGAGATCTTCGAAATCTGTGACTCGATCACCGTGTTTCGCGACGGCAAGCACATTCGCACCGTGCGCACCCAGGAGATCAACAACAATGACCTGGTGCGCCTGATCCTGGGCCGCAAGTTCGACGAGATGTACCAGGCGGCTGCCACTTTTCGCCACGGGGCCGAGCTGCTGCGCGTAGAAAACCTCACCCAGGAGCCCCGGCTGAAGGGCGTCTCCTTCACCCTGAAGGAGGGCGAGATCCTGGGCATCGTGGGCCTGTTGGGCTCCGGGCGCACCGAGCTGATGCGGGCCGTCTTCGGCCTGGATACGTTCGCGCAAGGCGAGATCTATCTGAAATCACAGAAAGTGCGCATCACCAGCCCCGACCAGGCCATCCGCCTGGGGATCGGTTTCATCACCGAAGACCGCCACCGCGAAGGCCTGGTGCTGGAGAAATCCATCAAGGACAACATCGCCCTGGCCAGCTTGAGACGGGTGGCCAACCGCCTGGGATGGGTGCTGCCCGGGCGCGAGATGGCCGCCGCCCGGCGCCAGAAAGAAAAGCTGAACATTGTCACCCCTTCTGTGCTGCGTAAGGTCAAGTATCTCAGCGGTGGGAACCAGCAGAAGGTGGTGTTGAGCAAGTGGTTGGAAACCCACCCGCAGATCTTCATCCTGGATGAGCCCACGCGCGGCATCGACGTGGGCGCCAAAGCCGACTTCTACAAAATTATCCAGGGGCTGGCCGAAGAAGGCGCCGGCGTGATCTTTATCTCATCCGAGCTGCAAGAGATCGTATCCGTGTGTCACCGGGTGCTGGTGCTGCGGCACGGTTCGTTTTGCAGTGAATTTACTGGCGAGCAAATCAGCGGCGCCAACATTCTCTTGGCGATGACAGGAGGCGAGTAAATGGAAAAAACCGCAGTACTGGTCAGGCCGGTCTCTATAGGCCGGAAGGCCATCAATATCTTCTTGAAGTATGGCATTTACCTGGTGTTCGTCATCCTGTGCGTCGGCGTGGCCATTGCTTCCCCGGTGTTCCTCACCGTGCAGAACCTGTCCAACGTGCTGTTACAGACTTCTACGGTGGGCATCATTGCGGTAGGGATGACGTTCGTGATCATTGCCCGCGGCATTGACGTGTCGGTCGGGGCCATCGTGGCCCTCTCCAGCGCCGTGGCGGTGACCGCCATGAAGGTGGACAACCAGCCCTGGTGGATGGGCCTTATCTTGATCTTTGCCGTGGCGCTGGCCGTGGGCCTGGCCAACGGCCTGTCTTCGGCCTACCTGCGCATGCCGCCCTTCCTGGTCACGCTGGCGACCATGACCGTGGCGCGCGGGATGGTGCTCTCTATCTCGCAGGGCCAGAACTACTGGGGCCTGCCCGACTTCTATCCCAACCTCGGCCTGGGCACCGTGGGGCCGTTGTCGATCCCGGTGGTGATCATGCTGCTCTCCTTCGTCGCCGGGCATTTCTTGCTCTCCAACACCGTGTTCGGCCGTAAGGTCTACGCCGTGGGCGGCAACCCCGACGCGGCGCGGGTCTCGGGCATCAACGTCGACCGCATCATCATGATGACCTTCGTCATCGTCGGGCTGTTTTGTGGGCTGGCCAGCCTGGTACTGACCGCGCGCCTCAACTCGTTTACCCCCTCGATGGGCACCGGCTTTGAGTTCTCGGCCATCGCCGCCGTGGTCATCGGCGGCACCAGCCTGGCCGGCGGCGAAGGCAACATCGGCGGGACGCTGATCGGGGTGCTGATCATGGGCGTGATCAACAACGCCCTCAACCTGTTGGGCGTCTCCGTCTACATGCAAGACATCATCCGCGGGGCGATTATCTTCCTGGCGGTGATGATCGACGCGCTGCGCAATCGCTATGCCCAGAACCTGGACTAGCCTCAACCTGATCAATGCCTCATGGAGTGATGGACATGAATAAAAAGCTGAAAGTCGGTGTGGCCGGATGCGGCCAGATCGCTCAAATTGCTCACCTGCCTTATCTGCGTGAGCTGCCCATGTTCGAGCTGGCGGCCCTGTGCGACCTTTCACCCCACGTGGTCGATACCCTGGGCGAGATCTACCAGGTCAAGAACCGCTACGTGGACGCGGCCGAGATGGCCCGCCAGGCCGACCTGGACGTGGTGCTGGTGACCAACAAGAACCACGCCGGCCCGGCCCTGCTGGCCATGGAAGCCGGCAAGCACGTGCTGGTGGAAAAACCCATGGCCTTCAACCTGGCCCAGGCCGACGAGATGATCGCTTCGGCGGCCCGCAACCACGTCAAGCTGATGGTGGGCTATATGAAGCGCTACGACCCTGGTTTCGAAGTGGCCAAACAGAGCGTGGATGCCATGGACAAGGTGCACGTCATCCGTGTGCACGACTTTGCCGGCACCTACAAGATCAACAACGAGATCTACGACCTGGTCACCCCCACGGATCTCAACCGGGAGCAGCTCAGCGGGCTGATCGCCCAGGACCAGCAGGACATGCTGGCCGACATCGGCCCCGGGCGCAGCGACCTGTTGGAAGCGCACGATATTATGATCCACCTGTGCATCCACGACATCAACGTGCTGCACGGTATGTACGGCCTGCCGCATAAGATCCACAAGGCGCAGCTGTTCGACGGTACCTTCGTCACCGCCCTGATGGAGTACGAAAACGGCGTGCGCTGCATGTGGGAGACGGGCAACCTGGTGGACCTGGTGGATTGGGACGAGCACATCCAGGTGTGGGGCCCGCAGCGCCGCGTGGAGCTCAAGTTCCCCTTCCCGTACCTCAAGAATGCCGCCAGCACGGTGCACATCGACGAGAACCAGGGCGCGGCGGCCGTGCGCCGCAGCATTGTGGCCTCCTACGACGAGGCCTTCAAGCGGGAATGGCGTCATTTCTACCACTGTATCAGCGCAGACCGGGCCCCGCACACCGGCCCGGCCGAGGCCCGCGAGGACCTGGCCTTTGGCGTGGAGCTGATGAAGGCCGCCATCGCCTGAGCCGCACGAGGAGACTGCCCGTGAAAGCATCCCTGTGTATCGAAATGCTGTTTACCGAGCTGCCCTTCGTGGAGCGCATCGCCCGGGCGGCCGAGATCGGCTACGACGCGGTCGAGTTCTGGAACTGGGACGACAAAGATCTGCCGGCCATCCGCCGGGCGGCGCAGCAGGCCGGGATCGAGGTGCTCACTTTCCAGTCCAACCGCGGCGGGACCCTGATCCATCCCGGGCAGCGCGAGGTCTTTGTGCAGGGCATCCGGGAATCGCTGGCCAGGGCCCAGGAGATGGACGTGCACAGCCTGTTCCTGCTCAGCGACGAGCTGGGCCCCGACCGCTCGGTGCGCTACCGGTTCCCTGAGCTGAGCGAGGAGGTCAAGCGCCACAGCGTGTTGGATGGCCTGCGCCGCCTGGCGCCCCTGGCCGAGGCGGCCGGGGTGACCCTCAACCTGGAGGCGCTCAACACCGAGGTAGACCACGCCGGCTATTGGCTGGATCGTTCCCGGGTCGGGTTCGAGCTGGTCCGCCAGGTGGACAGCCCTGCCATCCGCCTGTTGTTCGACCTGTACCACATGCAAATCATGGAAGGCAACCTGACCGTGCACCTGTTGGAAAACCTGCCTTACGTGGGCCACGTTCACGTGGCTGACGTGCCGGGCCGGCACGAGCCGGGCACGGGAGAGATCCATTTCAAAACCATTTTCCGCGCCCTGGAAAGGGCCGGCTACGACCGCTACGTGGGCATGGAATTCAGCCCCACCATCGATGCGGCCCAGGCTGCCCGCCAGGCCCTGGCGCTGGTGAAAGGGTAACCGCCGCAGGCAAAACCAAGCAGTGGAGGAAGGTATGGAAATCGCGTTAGACCGGTATCAATTTATGTTGGAGCGCATGTTTAAGATCCGTCATTTCGAGGATCGGGTGCGCGTGTTGTTCGCCGCCGGCGAGCTGCCCGGCTTCGTCCACCTCTACCTGGGGGAAGAAGCCATTGCCTCGGGTGTGTGCGCGGCCCTCAACGACAGTGACTACATCACCAGCACGCACCGCGGCCACGGGCACATCCTGGCCAAGGGCGGTGAGATGAAGTGCATGATGGCCGAGCTGTACGGGCGCGCCACCGGCTACAACAAGGGCAAGGGCGGCTCGATGCACATCGCTTACCCCACCCTGGGCATCCTGGGCGCCAACGGCATCGTTGGGGCCGGCATGCCCATCGCTACCGGGGCGGCCCTCTCGGCCAAGGTGCGCAAGAGCGGCCAGGTGGCGGCCTGTTTCTTCGGCGACGGCGCCTCCAACGAGGGCACATTCCACGAGTCGCTCAACCTGGCCTCGGCTTTCAGTTTACCGGTGGTCTTTGTGTGCGAGAACAACCTGTACGCCGTGGGCACGCCTCAGAAGGACGTACGCAAGGTGGAAGACATCGCCGACCGGGCGGTGGGCTACGCCATGCCCGGCGTGGTGGTGGATGGCAACGACGTGATCGCCGTGTATGAAGCCGCCGTCCAGGCTGTGGAACGCGCCCGCACCGGCGGCGGCCCGACCCTGATCGAGTGCAAGACCTACCGCTGGCGTACGCACTTCGAGGGCGAGCCGGACACCTATCGCCCGCCCGAGGAGCTGAAGGCCTGGATGGACCGCGAGCCGATCCAGCCCTACTGCCAGAAGCTGGTCGCCCAGGGTATCCTGACTGCGGCCGAGATCGAGCAGATGGAGCAGGCCGTGGTGCGCGAGCTGGACGCAGCGGTTGAGTTCGCCCGCCAGAGCCCGTTCCCCGAGCCAGAAACCGCCCTGCAAGACCTGTGGGCCTGAGCCAATTCCCTACGCCATCTGGAGCTCCCCGCCACGGCTCGCCGTGGGCAGGGACAGGAGTGAACGCATGAGAAAAATCTTTTACAACCAGGCGATCGCAGAAGCGCTCGCAGAAGAGATGCAGCGGGACCCCAACGTGATCTTGTGGGGCTTAGACATCGGCGCTTACGGCGGGGCCAATGGGGCCACCAAAGGCCTGTACGAGCGCTTCGGCGCCGAACGGGTGATCGACATGCCCATCTCGGAGTTGGGTTACGTGGGGATGGGCGTGGGCGCGGCCGCGACCGGCCTGCGCCCGGTGGTCGAGCTCCAGTTTTCCGACTGGATCACGCTCACCTCGGAGATGATCATCAACCAGGCCGCCAAGATGCGCTACATGTTCGGCGGGATCATCGAAATGCCGCTGGTGGTGCGCGCCCCGGTGGGCGGCTATCTCTCGGCCGGCGCCCAGCATTCCAACAGCTTCGAGTCGATGTTCGCCTTCGTGCCGGGCATCAAGGTGGTGCTGCCCTCCACGCCTTACGACGCCAAAGGCCTGCTCAAGAGCGCCATCCGCGACAACAACACGGTCATCTTCTTCGAGCACAAACACCTGTACGGCATGAAGGGCGAGGTGCCCGAAGAAGAGTACACCATCCCCCTGGGGCAGGCCGCCATCCGCCGCCCGGGCGGCCACGTCAGCCTGGTGACCTACGGCTACACCAGCGGCCTGTGCCTGGCCGCTGCCGAAGAACTGGCCCAGGATGGCATCCAGGCCGAGGTGATCGACCTGCGCAGCGTGGACCCGCTGGACGAGGCGTGCATTCTGGAGTCGGTGCGCAAGACCCACCGCATCGTGATCGTGCAGGAGACCTGGGCGCAGTGCAGCATCAGCTCCGAAGTGGCCGCCATCGTGGCCGAGAAGGCCCTGGACTACCTGGACGCGCCGGTCAAGCGGGTGACCGCCAAGGACGTGCCGGTGCCGTTCAGCCCGGCTTTGGAAGAATTTGTCCTGCCCAACCAGGCAGGGATTGTGGCCGCCGTACGGCAGGTGATGGCAGCCTGAGAGACGACGATGAGCATGGGCGGCTCCCCGGTGGGTCGTGACCCGCGGGGAGCCCTCCAGGCTCTGCCGAACGCACGGGAGGAAAGACGATGGGGAAAATCGGCATCATTGCCAACCCGGCATCCGGCAAAGACATCCGCCGGCTGGTGGCGCACGCCTTTGTGGTCAGCAACAACGAGAAGGCCAATATCGTCAGCCGCATCCTGGCCGGGCTGGCCGCGGTGGAACACCCGGAGGTGGTCATCATGCCGGACAAGTTCGGCATCGGCCGCCAGGCCATGAGCGAGCTGCAGCGCCTTAACCCGCAGGCCGTGCAGAATGTGCGCCTGCTGGACATGGACTTTGCCGGCGCCGGCATCGACACGCTGCGCGCCGCCCGGCAGATGGCCGCCGAGGGCGCCGGATGTATCATCACCCTGGGTGGAGACGGCACGGCCCGCCTGGCGGCCCAGGGCGCCGGGGAGACCCCGGTGCTGCCCCTCTCCACCGGCACCAACAACGTCTTGCCGGTCTTTCTGGAGGGCACCGTGGCCGGGCTGGCTGCCGGCTGGGTGGCCGCCCATCCCGGCCAGGCGCGGCAGGATTATTGTTACCGCAGCAAGCGCCTGGAGATCTGGGTGGACGGCGTCTACCGCGACCTGGCCCTGGTAGACGTGGCCGTGGTGCAGGGCCTGTTCACCGGCTCGCGGGCCGTGTGGGAGGCCGACCAGATCACCGGCGTGTTCGTCACCCGCGCCTCACCGGGCGCCATCGGGCTGTCTTCGGTGGCCGGGCTGATCGAGCCGGTCGGGCTGGAGGACGCTTACGGCTTACAGGTGGCCCTGGGCGGGGAGGAGGCCATTTTCGAGGTGCTGGCCCCGCTGGCCCCCGGCCTGGTATCCCGCCTGAGCGTGCGCCGCGTGGCGCGGTTGTTCCCCGGCCAACCCGCCGTGGTGGAACACGCCCGCCCGGTGGTGCTGGCCCTGGACGGCGAGCGCGAGATCACCCTCCAGCCGCAGGAGAGCGCCGCGGTGCACCTGAGCCTGGAAGGCCCCTGGATTGTGGACGTGGACCGGGTCATGCGGCTGGCCGCCGGGGACGGGTACTTCAAGAACCAACACAATGGCTCCGGCCCGGCGTGACGCCAGGCCCGGAGGAGGTAGATCAATTCGCAGGACAGGCGAGGTGCAAGCATGCCAACTGAGATCGTGATGCCCAAACTGGGCTTGAACATGACCGAAGGGTTATTGGTGGAATGGAAGAAGCGCGCCGGCGACGCCGTGCGCAGCGGGGACGTGTTATTCGTGGTCGAGACCGACAAGGT
>JAAZNB010000086.1 GCA_012798515.1 Chloroflexota bacterium | reverse complement strand
CTGCAAATCGTTGATGGTGAAGTAAAACTCGCCCGCCTGCGGGGTCTGCGCCTCCTGGCCCGGCTGCGGGGTCGGGGTTGCCTGCTGTGGAATGGGCTCGCCGGAATAATCCAGGGCAAACTGTGGGGGTTCCCCGATCTGAGGGCTGAACAACTCGTCGGGAGCCTGCCTGTCGTACTGGATCTGGTTGATCTGGCGGTCCGAGGCCAGGGTTTCGTCCTCCCCCTGGGTATAGCTCTGCCAGCGCAGCACCACGCCGGTGCGCGTGTCGATCCAGAAACGGTCCGTGCGCGTACCGTCCTCCAGGCGGAAATCGGTCACCAGGGCCTGCTGGCCGGCTACGTTTTCCATACGCACCGGCAAGAAGATTGCCCCCTGGCGCTGTGCCAGGCCACTGGGGAGCAGCATCTCGCCCAACGGCGAGCTCATCAGCCCGGTCAGCGGGTGGGGGTAGACCGTGTCCGAAAGCGTACGCGGCGGGCGGTATTCCTCCTGGGCGTAGGCCGGCATATTTTGCGATTGGGTCTGGCCGGAGAGCAGGTCCATCTGCAAGATGGCCTTGCCATTCGAGACGTTGACGAAAGCCGGGCGGTCGCCGGGCGAGGCCGAGATCACGCGGAAGCGCTGGCTCTCCTGGTCGATCCATACCTGCTGGTGGAACTCCTGGGGCGGGTCGGCTGACCCCTGGGGGGGATACCAGGTGACGTCGCCGTCGGCCCACACCGTGTTCCACAAAGTGTAGCTGTCCAGAATGCGCAGGCGGATCATCTCCGAATCCGCGTCCAGGGTCAGGGCTGATTCGAGCTCCTCCCGGCGCGCCTGGTCGGCCACGCGGGTCTCCAGGACGGCGTTCTGTGCTTGCAAGTTAGCCAGGGTAGCCGTGGCAGCCAGGTTGGGCGTGGCAGTCTGCTCCAGGCTGACCTGCACCTGGCCGCAGCCGGCCAGCCAGGCCAGGCTCAACAGCATCCATACGATTGCGGTCGATTTCTTCATGCGCGCATCATTCCTATTGGCCAGTGTTCATCACGGCGGGAGAATAAGCTTCCACGAAGATGTGGGCCGGCTGGTAACCTTTGACGTCCGGTTGCAGCTCGAAGCGCAGCCGCGCCCCGAAGTTCCCCTGGGGCGTTTCCAACAACAGCACCAGGGAGGTCTCCACCCCGGGCTGGGGCAGGCCGCCCACCATAGCCGCCTCCGGCAGAAGCACACCGCCGTTGCGCCCGTCATTGGCCAGCGGTTCCAGGGCGCTATACATGGCCAGGCTGTTCAGGTCGCCTTCGTTCCCCCACCACTCGGTCACCGGGCCGGGGAATTCCTCCTGGCCGGTATAGGTCCAGACCATGAAAGCGCCAATGCCGTCCAGGTCGCTGTACAGGGAGGGCGTCACCGGGCTGCGGTTGAAGGCGCCATCCCGCACCAGGCGCAGATCGAAGGTAAAGGGGCCGTTCTCCACCACGCCCCCGGCCAGGACGTCGGCCGGGGTAGGCTGGGGCGGGAGGGCCCCCAATGCCGGAGGCGCATTCTCGGGGAGTGAGACCAGGGGCGCCGGAGAAGCACCGGCCGGGGAAGTCAGCGCCGGCGAGACCGCCACCGTGGGCGTGGGGGGCAGCGTTGCGCCGGCGGCCGCGGTTTGGGAGGGCGCAGCCGTCTCTTCTTCCGGGGTTTCTAACGTCATTTCGACTCTCCCACACGAGACACACAGGAGAGCCAGGCAAATCAGAGTTCCATAACTAAGCTTAGCGTGCATAACCATGCCTGCATTGCCGCGTCGATTGGATAGGCTTTCGAGCTTTCCGCAACGGCTTTTGCATTTTATCCACCGGGTGTTACTGCTGCATTTCACGCCTGTTACGATTTCGTAACAGACGCTTTGGCCACCACCGGCGAGGGCTTCAGGGGCAGGCGCACGGTGAACACCGTGCCGGTCGGGCCTTCGCGCTTGGTGCGCACCGACAGGCTGCCGGCGTGGCGCATGATGATGCGCTGCGACAGGGCCAACCCCAGGCCGCTGCCTTCGGCGGCGCGGGCATTCTTGCCGCGGTATAACTCCTCGAAGATACGCGGCAGGTCTTCGGCCTGGATGCCCGGCCCGCTGTCGGCCACCTCGATGGTGATACTGCGCCCATCCTCGGCGGCGCGCACCTCTACGGGGTCATCGGGAGCCGAAAACTTGAGGGCGTTGTCCACCAGGTTGTAGAACGCCAGCCACAGCAGGTCGCGGTCACCGGTGACGTTAGGCAGCGGCCAGGGCACCTGCGGGACGTTGAGACGCACGTCGCGCCCGGTGAAAGCCGGGAAGGCACGCGCCGTCTCCACCACTTCGGTCAGCAGCTCACACAGGTCGACGGGCAGCTTTTCCAGCGGGCGCTCGTCCAGCTCGGCCAGCTTGCGCAGGTCGTTGACCAGGCGGCTGAGCCGTTCCGCCTGGCGCCCGGCCTCTTGCAGTGCGACGGTCTCCCCGCCCTGGTCCTGGTCTTCGTCCAGGTTGGCCAGGGCGGCCCGCAGGGCCGTGAGCGGGTTCTTCATTTCGTGATCCAGGCGGCGGATGAAACGGCGGTGGGCCTGATCGCGCTCGGCGCGGTGATTTTGCAGGCGGTGCAGGCAACGCAGCTCGTTCAGGCCATCGGACAGGGCGGCCACCACGGCGGTCAGGCTGAACAAGGCGGTCAGGATCACCACCACACTGCCGATGTCAGCGCGCAGCACGACCACGGCCGGGCTCGGGTCGCGCGCCTGGATGACCACCGCAGCGATGATGCCCATCGCCAGGGGAATAAACGCCAGGATCAGGTTACGCACCAAACGAGTCATGAGCCAGCTTTCACGGGAGCGATGAAACGGTAGCCGGACCCCGCCAGGGTCTGGATGTAGCGCGGTTCGGCCGGGTCGTCTCTCAACAGGCGGCGCAGCTCGGCCATCCGGGTGTCCACGGTACGCGTCCCGGCCGGGTAATCCCAGCCCCACACGGCGTCCAGCAGGCGTTCGCGGGTGAGCAGCTCGTCAGGATGGGTCATCATGTATTCCAGCAGGGCAAAGGCCTTGGGGGTCAGCGAGAGGGCCTGCCCGGCCAGCTCGGCGCGCCGGGCGCGGCGGTCGAGCACCAGGTCGCCGGCCATGATCTGCCAGGCGGCGGCGATAGAAGGCTGGCCGGGATGGGCCCGGCGCAGCACGGCGTGCATGCGCGCCACCAGCTCGTGGGGATCGAAAGGCTTATTGAGGTAATCGTCGGCGCCTTCTTCCAGCGCCAGGGCACGCTCGGTGGCTTCGCCCACCTGGGTAAGCAGGATCACCGGCGTCCAGTTGTTGGCCTGGCGCAGGGAACGCAGCATCTCGCGCCCGTCCATGTTGGGCATGAGCACGTCCAGGATAATCAGGTCGGGCAAACCGGCCACTTTTTCCAGGGCCTCCCGGCCATCCGGCGCAGTCAGGACGGTAAACCCGGCGCGCTCCAGAAATGCTGCCAGGTTAGCCGTGATGGCCGGTTCGTCATCTACCAGGAGGACTTTAAAACGGTGAGGTGCATTCATCGTCATCTGTGATCGTCTTCAAATACGGGGCCCTATGGCTGGCCATCGAGCTGCTTGAGCTGGCTGGACACGGCATCCACCGTCCAGGCCTGGTCGTCCATGTCCAACAACAGCAAGGTGTCTTCGTCCAGCCATTCCTGGACGACAAAGCGGCGTTCGTCGCGCGGCACCAGGATGCGCGCTTGCAACGTATCCGGATCGACCAGCAGGATGGTGTGCTCCCAATGCAAAGGGTCGCAGGGATCGATGGCCACGGTCACCGCCAGACGGCTGCCCCCTGGCGCCCAGGCCAGGGCCCCGGCCACACTGTTCTCGGCCACGTCCAGGGGCACCGCCTGGGCCCCTCCGCCGGCGATGTCCAGCAAGACCAACTGCATCGAATCCTCCCGGTGGGGATAGGCCAGGGTCCGGTCGTCGGGAGAGATCGCCAGCCACAGCGTCTGGTCGCCGTCCAGCACCGTGCGCTGCCGGCCGGTGCGCAGGTCGACCTGTACCAGGGAAGATCCGTTGACAAACAGGGCGCAGCCATCCGGCTGCGGGCGCTGGGTGTAGTACAGATAGCGGCCGTCGCTCGACCAGCCAATCCCGGCCGGTACGCTGTAACCCAGGCTCCAATCCATCCAGGCATCCACCAGGGGCCAGCTGTGCCCGCCAGAGATCTGCCTCACCTCCAGGCGGGTGTAGTACTGGTCGCTGTCGCCGCGGGGGAAAGACACCGTGCCTTGCAGCTCCCACTGCCCGTCGGGCGAGGTCTCGCTCCACTGTGTGCTGTCGTATTCTTCCAGGTTGGCCGTGGGGCTGGCCGCCGGCCGGCCGGTGAGCGTGCGCGCCGGGGAAGGGCTGGATACGGCCGGCGTAGGGGGAAGGCGCGTGAAGGTCCTCGTCGGACTGGCGGCCGGCCCAACCGCCGCAGCGGCCGGCGTCTCGGCTGAGGCGCACCCGGCCAGCAGCCAGAGTGCCGCCCCCAGGATGGACGCCAGCGCCGGATGGATTCTGGTGCTCATTTCACCTCTCTGATCGTGCTTTGAACTTCCACACCCCGTCTTGGCACACCACCTCAGTGAGGGGTTCCGGTCTACAGCGATTATAGTCGAAGGTAAGGCATCCTGTATAGAACTGCGCCGACCGGAAGGCGGCTTTTCTCCCGGTTTTATTTCATTATATAATGAGGGCTGGATCCGCCAGCCCTGCCCCTCTCCCTGCCCTCACACCCTACCTTCTTGCAATCCGGCCTGAGAACGGTTGGTTTATAATAAATACAGGTAGGCTCAAGATGAAAACGTCTGCTTCCCAATTGGATCGTTTAACCGTCCCCGGCGAACTGTACGAGCGCCTGGAGAACGGAGACGTGCGCTGTTACGCCTGTGCCCACCGCTGCCTGATCCACCCGGGCCGCCGCGGCGTGTGCCAGGTGCGTTTCAACCAGGATGGCGAGCTGCGCGTGCCCTGGGGCTACGTGGCCGCGGCGCAGGTCGACCCCATCGAGAAGAAGCCCTTCTCGCACTTCCTGCCCGGCAGCGACGCGCTGACCTTCGGCATGCTGGGCTGTGATTTCCACTGTGGGTACTGCCAGAACTGGGTCACTTCGCAGGCCGGTCGCGACCCGCAGGTAGAGATCATCCCCGCCATGCTACAGCGGGTCAGCCCGCAAGAGCTGGTCGCCTTCGCCGTGCACAGCGGCGCCCAGGCAGTGGTATCTTCCTACAACGAGCCGCTCATCACCAGCGAATGGGCCGCCGGCGTGTTCCGCGCCGCCCGCCAGGCCGGATTGCGCTGCGCTTACGTCTCCAACGGCAACGCTACCGATCAGGCGCTGGAATACCTGCTGCCTTATCTCTCGGCTTATAAGATCGACTTGAAGAGCATGCAAGACAGCCACTACCGCCAGCTGGGCGGCGTGCTGCAGCATGTGCTGGACAGCATTCGTAAGGTGCACGACCTGGGTCTGTGGTTAGAAGTAGTCACGCTGGTCATCCCAGGTTTCAACGACAGCCCGGAGGAGCTGTGGGACGCCGCCCGCTACCTGGCCTCGGTTTCCCCCGACATCCCCTGGCACATCACCGCCTATCACCCGGATTACAAGATGACCGATCCCCCACCCACGCCGGCCCGCACCCTGCTGCGCGCGGCTGAGATCGGCCAGGAGGCCGGCCTGCACTACGTCTACGCCGGCAACCTGCCCGGGCGGGTGGGATCCCTGGAGAATACGCTGTGCCCCCACTGCCAGGCCGTGCTCATCCGCCGCCAGGGGTACGTCTTGCTGGAATACCGCATCACCGGCGCCGGCGCCTGCCCGGACTGCGGGACCCCTATTGCAGGAATCTGGCCAGAGCAGCCGGAGAGCGTCCGCCTGTATGGGCACGGCATGCCGCGCCCGGTGCGCTTATCAACTGGTATGTGAGCCAAAGGAGCGCCCCCGCCGCAGGCAGAGGCAGTCAGCCGGGAGTAGGACCCTACAGCTTGAACTTCAACCGGCAGCACAAAGCCCGTTCGGTGTGCCGGCCGACCCAATAATAACCTTCTCCAAACAGCAGGCAGCCACGCCGCCGGTAGAACGCCAGCGCGCCGGCGTTTTCCAGCACCCACACCTGCACCCCACTACAGTCGTGATCGCGGAGGGCATCCACACAGCCGTTCCACAAGGCCGTGCCGACCCCTTTGCTCTGCCAGTCGGGGTGCACGTACAGGCTGGTGACCTCGCCGTCGCCGTCGCGCAGCAGCGCCAACCCGGCCGTGCCAACCACCTGGCCATCCACTTCGGCCACCAGGCTGCCCAACACCTGCCGGCGGTTGTGCTGCCAGGTATTCTTCTGTTCAATACGGTTATGGAACACGTCCTCAATTTCCTGGGACGTGTAGATATGGGCGTAGGCCTGATCCCATGCCACACGGATCAAGTCCCAGCGCGCCGGAATATCCTCCTGAGCGGCCCATCGAATTTGAATCGAAATTGTATCCACGCGTCAACCTTTACGTAAAATTATAGGTCGTTTACTTCCATTTTGCAAAACCCCTTTGCCCTGGTAAGGCAACGGCGGCCGCCGGATCGAATCCCTACCCCGGGCCAAGGGACCTTCCTGATTGTATTGGCGCTGCACTTCCGGTAAGATGAAATCGATGCGCAAACTTTTTGTGTCCTGTTCGAATCGAAATCCAGCCCGGACGCCGCATCGATTGAATTGGCAAAACGTAAATGGAGGCAAGCCATGAGTTTCGAGCTGATCTGGTATGGGCATGCAGCTTTCGGCCTGCGTACCGCCGGACTCAAGATCCTGGTCGATCCCTTTTTCAGCGACAACCCCGCCAGCAGCACCACAGCGGAGAATGTGGAAGCCGATTACATTCTGGTGTCCCATGGACACAGTGACCACGTCGGCGACACGGTCGCAATCGCCCGCCGTACCGGGGCCACGGTCATATCCAACACCGAGATCTGTATCTGGCTGAAGGAGCAGGGCGTCGGCGCCACCCACGCCCAGCACATCGGAGGCGGTTTCCACTATCCCTTCGGTTATCTCAAACTGACCTTTGCCATTCACGGCTCGCGCCTGCCCGACGGCAGCAACGGCGGCAATCCGGCCGGTTTTTTGCTCACCACCCAAGAGGGCTATAAAATTTATATCGCCGGTGACACCGGCCTGTTTGGCGACATGAAGCTGATCGGAGAAGAAGGGATCGATCTGGCGCTGCTGCCGATCGGGGACAATTATACCATGGGCCCCCCAGACGCCCTGCGGGCCGTCAAACTGCTCCAGCCCAGGCACGTCATCCCGGTCCATTACGACACCTGGGACGTGATCCAGCAAAACCCCACCGCCTGGGCCGAACAGGTCACCAACGAGACCCGCGCCGTCGTGCACGTGCTGCGTCCCGGCCAATCCTTCACCCTGGGCAGCGGGCGCGGGGCCAGCGAGTAATTCCCCGGCGCGCAAGTTTATACATCCCGGCATTAAGGGCAGACGCACTGCCCTTAATTCTTTAAAATAGAGAAACCGGCAGAGGGCAAGGGCAGGTTGGCCGCTCTCCCATCGGGCCGGGCAGCAGCAAAACAAGACCGGATAAGTCCGCATATTGTCGCAGCCTGATAGCTTTTGCCAGTGTTTATTCCTTATCATGGCTCGTACATGTCCTGGAATGTCCCACCATGGAGGAATCGTTTGGGAGCAGCATCTACACAACCGCAGGGGGTTAAATTCTACGAACTCGGCCTGGACGAACGCCGGGAATGGCTTGGCCAGCAAGCCGGGTTGAGCGCAGACGAGCTGGCCGCCCTGGGCGGCGCCGCCGGTTTAGACCCTGAACAGGCCGACCACATGATCGAAAACGTGGTCGGGACGTTCAACCTGCCCCTGGGCATTGCCCAACACTTCATTATTAATGATCGCCCCGTCCTGGTACCCATGGCCATCGAAGAGCCATCCGTCGTGGCCGGGGCGTCTTTTATGGCCAGGTTGGCCCAGAGCGGCGGCGGGTTCCACGCCCACGTCTCGGCCGGTGAAATGATCGGCCAGATGCAGATCCTGGACGTGGACGACCTGCCCAGCGCCCGTCTCAAGCTGCTGGAACAACGCCAGGCCCTGCTGGAGGAGGCCGCCCAGATCGACCCCGTCTTGCAGCGCCTGGGCGGCGGGCCGCGCGACCTGCAAGTGCGCCTGATCGAAGATTCACCGGCCGGCCCCTTCCTGGTTCTGCACCTGATCTACGACGTGCGCGATGCCATGGGCGCCAACGCGGTCAACACGGCCGTCGAGCGCCTGGCCCCGCGGGTGGAAGCCATCTGCGGCGGGCGGGTGTTGTTCCGCATCCTCTCCAACCTGGCCGACCGGCGCCTGGCGCGCGCCCGCTGCACGGTACGCCTGGAGGCCCTGGCCTTCGGCGAGTTCAGCGCCGAGAGCGTGCGCGACGGCATCCTGGCCGGCTGGGCCTTTGCCGCTGCTGACCCCTACCGGGCGGCCACGCACAACAAGGGCATCATGAACGGCGTAGATGCCGTGGTGATCGCCACCGGCAACGACTGGCGCGCCGTGGAAGCCGGGGCGCACGCCTACGCTGCCCGCAGCGGGCGTTACACCAGCCTGAGCACCTGGGGCCAGGACGCCGCCGGCAACCTGGTGGGCACGCTGGAAATGCCCCTGGCCGTGGGCATCGTCGGCGGGGCGACCCGCTCGCACCCCACCGCCCGCGCCGCGCTCCAGCTGATGGATATCCACACCGCCGCCGGGCTGGCCGAGGTGATCGTCTCCGTCGGCCTGGCGCAGAACCTGGCCGCCCTGCGCGCCCTGGCCACCGAAGGCATCCAGCGCGGCCACATGACCCTGCACGCCCGCCAGGTGGCCATTGCCGCCGGGGCACAGGGATCTGAGATCGAACGCCTGGCCGGGCAGCTGGTCAGCGAAAAAACCGTCCGCATCGACCGCGCCGAAGAAATTCTGCGCCAGTGGAAGCATTCTTGAGGAGTTTGTCATGTCCTTCCCCCAACCCAACACCAACGCTGACCTGCTGTTGAAACCGGACCGCCCGGTCGGCATAATCGGTTACGGCGCCTACGTGCCGCGCTACCGCCTGCCGGCCACGGAAGTCTCCCGCATCTGGGACGGCGGCCAGGGCGGCCTGCCGATCAAAGAGAAAGCCGTCCCCGGGCTGGACGAAGACGTGGCCACCATGTCCATCGAAGCCGCCCGTAACGCCCTGGCGCGGGCCGGCATCTCCGCCGCCGAGCTGCGCGCCGTGTGGGTCGGCTCGGAATCGCACCCCTACGCCGTCAAGCCCACCGGCACGATCGTGGCCGAGGCCATCGGCGCTTCGCCCCACATCCAGGCCGGTGATTGGGAGTTCGCCTGCAAGGCCGGCACCGAGGCCCTGGTGGCCTCCATTGGCCTGGTGGGCAGCGGCATGGTGCACTACGCCATGGCCATCGGCATGGACACTGCCCAGGGTCGCCCCGGCGACCAGCTGGAATACACCGCCGG
>JAAZNB010000580.1 GCA_012798515.1 Chloroflexota bacterium | reverse complement strand
GGCAGCCGGGCCGCAAGCGGTCAGTGCCAGGGCGATCATGACGACCAACGCCATTATGCTTGCTACTTGTCTACGCATCTCTTTCCTCCTGATTAAAGTTGAAATGAGCAAACAGGGGCTGGAATACAGCCCCTGGTGCTGTAAATAGAAGGGGAACTATTTTGAAAACCGGTTTAAAGGTATCCATTAATATTTTTTTTATGGGTTCAGGTCATTTCCCGCAAAAACGTTCCAGGGAATGCACGTCGGACCCCCAGTCATCATGGTGGACCTGTCCTTTAAACTATTCCATGGAGGGAATTGCGAGTCACTAGGGAATCTCCTTACCAGGTAGGTAGGGAAAACCCTACCATGGGGTAGGGTTTTCCCTACCCCGCCGGGCGCCTGGGTTGGCCAGGGGGTACGCATGTGCCGGGGAAGAGGGGCTATTCCGCTCCGGTGGCCGATGCGCGGTTGCGGCGGGCAGGACCGCGCGCCTTCTCCGGACCGCACCGTTTCCGGTAGGGATGACGTCGAGACGGCCGCCGGAGCGGCCCCGGGACGACCCCGCGCTGAGCGCAGGGTCGAGGGGGTGGTGCAGGCGGGGGGCTCTTGGGCCGGGCATACCCGCCTGCGCGGGCGCGTGGGATAAATTGGGTGTGTATCAGATGGAAAAAGCCGGCTGTCGCCCCAGGCGAGGGTGAGCAAGGTCGCAGGGCAAGGATTCGTCCCCCGGGAACCTACATGCTTTGCCACGCCGCACGAGCCGGCCTGCGCCAGGCGCGCCGTAAACCCCCGTGTAAGTGCGTTACCTGGCCCTTGGGAATCCCCGGGGCCCTCAGCTTCTATTGGCGGTTGAGTCGGACGAACTCAGCCGCGTAGCGGCGGCTTTCGAACCACAAGGCGGCCCGTACTCCATTGAAGCCCGAATATTCCTGCACCGCCGGGCGCCGGCGCAACCAGCCGAAGCGCTCCCGGTAGCAGGAGGCGCAATAGGGGATCTCCAGCAGAGCCTGTTCTGCCAGCCGGTCGGCGGCGGTGACGTTCCCATTGCGCCGCAGCTTGAGGGCGTGGGGCTTCAAGACCTCGCCGCGTTCCATACAGGCCGCGCAGTACTGCGGCCAGCGCAGGTCGGCCTTGAGATAGAAGCTCACCATGGCTCCCGCTCCGCTGTAGGGCATGTACTGTGGCGGGGCAAAAGGGATGCCGACCAGCTCGCACAGCCGGCGCGGCAGGCGCTCGCGCACCACCTGCAGACCGACCAGATCCTGCCCATTCAACGCGGCGCCCGGGGTGCGGATGTCGCCGTGCACCACGCTCAGGCGGCGTTCGTTCTGCATCCCGAGGGTAAACCCGACGTGGGCGATCTTGTGCGAATAGATGAGGGTCATGTCCAGCGATTCGATCCCCTGCAGCGCCTGGTTGGCCAGCACGGTGCCGTCCTGGGCCAGGTCCATGACCAACAGCCGCCGCCCGGTGAGCAGGTGTACGTCGCCGGACAGCACGAAGCGCCCGATTTCGTAGGCCTCGACGTTTTCACCGGTGTACAGGTAACGGCGCTCTTCCATCTCGGCCCCGCGGCGTAGAAACAACCGCCGGTCGGTCAGTGCATTCCAGGACGTTCCGTCCTGGCCGGCGGCCGGGCAAGTATGGAGGATGCGTTCATCTGCCTCTAAGGTGGGCGACAGCGCTTTGGCGACGTCGTTTAACGATAATGTCATTCCCGCTACCCCCTGGTAATGGTGTGTGAAGTGGAGTGCGTTTTTATTATAACCGAACTCGGCCATTGGGATTCGGGCTATCCACCGCAGCGCCGGGAGAGAGTTCGTCCCTTTTTCAGC
>JAAZNB010000579.1 GCA_012798515.1 Chloroflexota bacterium | reverse complement strand
TTCCTGTACGGGCTGTGGCGCGTCCTGGAGCGCAATGACGCCGCCGGCCTGTGGCTGGTGACCCTGTCCACCGCCCTGCACTTCGTGATCAAAGAGACCGCCTTTCTCTACACTGCCCAGGCCCTGGTGCTGCTGTTGGGCGTCTTCCTGGCCGCCGCCGTGCGCATGCTCCCCAACCCGCGTCCCTTCCAGCTGTACGCGGCCGGCGCGGTGACCGCCGGCCTGGCCGCCCTGGCCCTCACCCTGCTGGAGCCCGCCGGGATGGGCGCCGTACGCCCGCTGCTGGTCCTGGCCCTGGTCGCCGGCGCGGCCGGGTGCGCCCTCGGCGCGCTGCGACGCCTGGCCGGGGCCGTGGGCTGGGACGCCGTGCGGGGCATGCCCTCCCTGGGCCTGCTGGCGCTGCTGGGCAGCCTGGTGCTGCCCCTGCTCGGCCCGTTCCCGGTGAGCCTGTTGGGCTTCGATCCCCTGGATTTCACCAACCCCACCGTGCTGCTGCTCGACGTGGGCTGGATCGTCCTCGCCCTGGGGATCTCCATCGCCGTAGGCATAGGGTGGAACCCGGCCGCCTGGTGGCGCTACGCCGGCCTGTTCTGGGCCATCTTCGCCGTGTTCTACACCACCTTCTTCAGCAACCCGGGCGGGCTGCTGAACGGGGCCGCCGGTGGGCTGGGCTACTGGCTCACCCAGCAGGCCGAACAGAAAGGCGGCCAGCCGCACTATTACTACGCCCTGATCCTCATGCCGCTGTACGAGTTCCTGGCTTACGCCGGAACGCTGCTGGCCGTGGTCATGGCCCGGCACCGCCGGCCGGCGCAGACCGGCCCGGATGGAGCGGACCCGGGCCCGCAGCCGGGGGCCCGCCTGTCTTTCCTGGGCTTATCGCTCTACTGGGCCTGCTCCAGCCTGCTGGTGTTCAGCCTGGCCGGGGAGCGCATGCCCTGGCTGACCGTGCACATCACCCTGGGTTTCCTGCTGGCTGCCGGCTGGGGCCTGGGCCGCCTGGTGGACGGCCTGGACTGGCGGGCCGGGCTGCGCCGCGGTGGGCTCCCGGCGGCCCTGCTGGGGCTCCTGTTCCTGGCCGCCCTGGCATCCCTGGGGCAGGCGTTCTCGGCGGGGGAAGGCCCGGCCGGGCTGGGCCAGGCGCTGCTGCCCCTGCTGGCCGGGGCCGCCTGCCTGGTGGGCATGTTCTATCTGCTGCGCGGCTGGCCGGCCGGGCAGGTCTACCGGCTGCTGGCGGTGGAGGGTTTCCTCGTGCTGGGCGTGCTGACCGCCCGGGCGGCTTACCGCGCCGCCTTCATCGACTACGACAGCGCCGCCGAATACCTGGTGTACGCCCACGCTGCCCCGGCGCCCAAGCAGGTGCTGGCGCAGATCGAGGCCCTGGGGGGCGAACAGCCCCTGCGCGTCGCCTACGGCGGTGAGGCCCTGTACCCCTATTGGTGGTACCTGCGCCGCACCCCGGAGGCGTATTATTTCGGGACGACGCCCACCCGCCAGCTGCGCCAGTACGACGTGGTCATCGCCGGCGAGGATCTGCTGGGCCAGATGGAGCCGGCCCTGGGCGAGGGCTACCATTCGTTCGACTACCAGCGCCTGTGGTGGCCCAACCAGGACTACTGGGGCCTGACCTGGGCCCGGGCGTGGGGCGTGGTGGCCGACCCGGCCATGCGCTCAGCGGTGTGGCAGATCTGGCTCAACCGGGATTACCGCGCCTACGCCCGCCTGAGCAGCTCTCCCCAGCAGTTCGAGGCGCCCACCTGGAGCCCTTCCCGGCGCATGCGTGTCTACGTGCGCAAGGACCTGGTCGCCTGGCCCGGCGCTCGCCCGCCGGCCGGGACGGAGACGGACGAGGATCCCTACGCGGCGCGCCTGAACGGGCCGGCGCCCCTGCAGTCCATAGGCGCAGCCGGGGAGCAGCCCGGGCAGTTCCAGTCCCCACGCGGCCTGGCCGTGGCCCCGGATGGCTCCCTGTACGTGGCCGACACAGATAATCACCGCGTGCAGCACCTGGCGCCGGATGGGAGCGTCTTGCAGGTGTGGGGCCAGTACGCCGACGCCGGCCAGGGGACGGCCCCGGGCGGGACCTTCAACGAGCCCTGGGACGTGGCCGCCGGCCCGGACGGGACCGTCTACGTGGCGGATACCTGGAACCACCGCATCCAGCACTTCTCCGCCCGGGGGGATTTCATCGATATGTGGGGGACTTTCGGGCAGGGCCAGCAGCCGGACGCCTTCTGGGGGCCGCGCAGCCTGGCCGTGGACGGCGAGGGGCGCGTGTA
>JAAZNB010000578.1 GCA_012798515.1 Chloroflexota bacterium | reverse complement strand
TTGGGGTGGAAAGAGGAGGTGGAACCGCGTGTTTCTCGCACCAAGGTTGAAAAGGGTGGATTATAACCGGCCAATTTCTTTTAGCAGGTCGGGCTTCCATATCATGCCCCGAAGGGGTAAGGTGCCCCGATAGGGGTACGCCAGATCGAACATTTCTGGCCAGGGATGCCGGCTTACCCGACTCGTCTCATGCATACCCCGTTGATCCGCTCGGGAACATGAAAATGGCCGCCGCCCCACACGGACACGTTTGCTGCGGCCGGGGGCCGGTACGACCGGAAAAAGAGGTGCGTTACCAACGCACCCTACAGAAGAAATCGCCCTACCCGGGACGCCGGGGCAAGGGGAGTTCATAACACCTTCTAGATCAGCGTGGAGATTGCCCTTCGGGTAAAACACCGAGGGCTTCACGCCCCCGGGAAGAACACCCGGGGCGCGCAATGACATGCGTGTCATTGCGGAGAGAAGACCCTCAGGGGCCTGGCAGAACCCGGCCGGGCCACCCCGCCCGGGTAGAGGCTCCCCGGCGCCGTGACCCGGAATAAAAGCCACACGCGGCATATCCCGGCCGGGTGGTGAAACGGCGGCGATCTGGTATCATTATCCCGTCCATCCACATCGCAAGGGAAAGTGCCGTGTCGCCCAAAGAAGTCCACATCCGCCCACTGCCATTGGCCGCGTTGCTGGCTGCCGCCACGGCGCCGGGCATCGTCCTGGCCGCCGCCGGCTTCCGGCTGTCTTCCGGGGCCAGGCTGGGCGTCCAGGCCGGCCTCCTGGCGGCGCTGCTGCTCCTGCCGCTGTACCTGCTCCTGCGCCGCCGCAGCCTCGGGGCGGCTTTCCAGTTCTCTATCCAGCCCCTGTCCACCCTGTTGGCCGGCGCCGCCGCCCTGCTGGCCGGGCTGGCCCTGGCCCAGCCGGGGCAGTCCCTCGCCCGCCTGGGCATCACCGCCGCCCTGTTAGGCCTGGCCTTGTTTTCGGCCGGTGGACTGCTGGCCGGCCTATCTACCCCAGGACGGGTACGGGCGCTGGCCCTGGGCGTCTTCCTCCTGCTGGGCGCCGCCGGCCTGGGTTTGCTGTACTACGCCGGGATCTTCGTCCGCACCTATGGGGACGATTTTTGCTTTACGGTGCTGCGCTCACACCTGGGCTACTGGCAATCGGTGTGGTTCTTTTACCAGACCTGGTCCGGCCGTGTCTTCTACAACCTGGTGCTGTTCGCCTTTGCCAGCGCCCACCTGGCCCCGCTGGTACAGCTGGTGACCATGACCCTATGTACCGTGGCGCTGGCCAGGGCCATCCGGCCCGGCCGCACCGCCGGGGACTGGCTGGCCGCCGCAGCCGCCGGCTTATGCTTACCATTCATCCTGCTGGCCATCCTCCCCGACCTGTACAAAACCGTCTACTGGACCAGCGCTTCATTGAACCTGCTGCCGGTGCTGGCCGCCCTGCCCCTGCACCTGGGCCTGGCCTGGGTAGCCTCCCGGCGGACAAACGCCGCCTGGCCGCTGGCGGCGGCCGGTTTCCTGGTTTGCCTGATGGCGTCTTCCACTCACGAAGTGGCCGCCCCACCGGTACTGCTGCTCAATGTCGCTCTGCTGGCCGCGGTCTACTTCGCCCCGCCCCCGCGCCCCGGCCGGGCGTTACCGGCTTACCTGTGGGCCGCCCTGGCCGGCAGCGCCCTGGGCCTGGCCGCCGCCCTGCTGTCCCCCGGGAACTACGCCCGCCAGGCGGCGCAGCTATATCCCGCCCCGCCAGGCCTGTTGGCCATGGTCGAACTGGTGTGGGTTTATTTTATGGAATACGCCCGGGCCACCCTGGCCCCGCACTGGGCCCTGCTGCTCAGCGCCCTGGCCCTGGGGGCGCTGCTGCGCCCGCCGCTGGCCGTGCGCCGCTGGCCGGTTGCCCTGGCCGCCCTGCTGGTCACCCTGGGGCTGACCCTGGCCTGCTTTGCCCCCGGCGTGTACGCCACCTCCAGCAACCTGCCGCTGCGCACCCAGGCCATCCCCACCGGTATCCTGGTGTATGGTCTGTTCCTCAGCGGCGTGGGCCTGCCCCGCCTGGCAGACGGCCCGCCGGCCCGCTACGCCTTGCTCCTGATCCTGGCAGTATTTGCCCAGGCCGGGGTCTGGCAGGTGCAACGGGACGCCCGCGTCGCGAGCCAGATGGCGGCCTACGCCCGGCAGTGGGACCAGCGCGACCGGCTCCTGCGAGAAGAGGCAACCAGCCCCTACCCCATCGACATCCCCTGGGACGAGGTGGAGCAGGAATTCTCCTGCCTGGTGGAATACTACACCACCCCCACGGTTAAAAAATAAAAAGCCGGGCCACATCTGCCCGGCATTTCATCCTATTGGTAAGCGTTTATTTGAGCTCGGCGCCGACCAGGCCAAACAGGCGCTCGGCCTCAGCTTCCAGCGCCGCCGCATCATTCTGCTCGGAGTTGAAATTCAACACCACACTCGACGGACCGCCCAGGGGCACCGAATAATTCAGGCTGGTCACGTTCCCATTGAGGTTTCCTTCGCATACCAGTAGCCAGGCAATGTCACGGCGCTTGAGGATCTTGTAACCGGCTTTTTCCACAATGCGCAGCCCTGCCTGATAGCAGTCGTTGGCCGACTTTCCGGCAAATGCCATCTTCTTTTCTAACTTCGCCATAATGGTTGTTCTCCCGCTCCCCGTACCACCTGCCGGGGGCCTTCTTTAAGTGATTTCGACCTGATTCTAACACGGTTTACGGCCAGCGCCGCCACGTCTCTCCGGGCGGCGTTAGGGCCCTTCCCGGCGCATGTCGGCCTGCACGTCTACGTTGTAGAGGATGTCCTCCACGTCAAAAACCGCCCAGGGCTTGCCGTCGTCCATCCAGATGGCCGCGCCGACCTTCAGCCCCAGCCTGCCGTCGAAGTTGGCCCACTGGCGGGTCTCGTTGAGCCACAGCGTCTTTTCGGTGCTTTCCGCCCCGTGATAGCGCATCGACTCGAAGTAACGGATCATCCCGCTGGCGGGGTCGAAGCGCACCACGAAACGCTCCTGGCCGTCTTCGAATGGCACCACCAGCAGGGCGGTTTGTTCGTCCACTGCCTCCCAATGCACGCGTTCGTCGGTGAGGTAGATGGCCGGCATCCACACCGACTCGGCCCACAGGCCCAGGTTGGCTCCCTGGTCCAGCCTGGGATCGTTCTCGCTCACCCCGACGATGGGCAGCTCGAAGCGGCTCTTTCCATCCAGATAGCGTTCGTTGACTTTCAACACGGGGATGCCGAACCAGGTGCATTCGATGTAATGGCGGTAACCCTGCCCGGCCACGTACCAGAAGCGGATGCGTCCCGGGAAGGTCACCGGGCCAAACGGGCGCAGGCTGGCCTTACCCGTGACCACCGCCGATTCGATCA
>JAAZNB010000577.1 GCA_012798515.1 Chloroflexota bacterium | reverse complement strand
GCAGGGCATCCACCGCCTGGAGCTGACCGTCATGACGCACAACCAGCGCGCCCTGGCTCTATACCGCAAGATGGGCTTCGAGATCGAAGGCACACTGCGCCACAACATGCGGGTAGACGGCGTTTACGTAGACGAATACAGCCTGGCACAGCTGCTCACCTAGACCGGCCGGCTCCAGCAGCCGGTCCATTCCGGCAGGCGCTGCCAGCCCTTCTGGCGGATGTCAACGGCCAGCTGGCTGCCGAAGAAGAACTCCGTGCGCTGCACGGCGTCTTCCACGTCGTTGAAGGCATAATCGGTGGCCAGCACCTGGGCCCGGAAGCCCCAGGCCTGTTCCAGCCAGGCGTAGTACGCCGCCAGGGCAGCGTTGGGTGGGGCCGGGCGCTCGGCCCCGGTGGTCAGGGTCTCCAGAATGAGGACGTGCCCGCCGGGACGGGTCACACGCTGCATCTCGTCCAGCACCCGGCGCACCTGCGCCTGCCATTCCTGGGGATACCAGCCGCACAGGTGGCCGATGGCCCAGCCGGCCACAACCAGGTCGAATTCATCCGCCGCAAAGGGCAAAATGCGCATGTCAGCCTGCACCAACGGCCAGCGGCCGCCGGCCCGGGTGCGCTGCACGGCCTGTTCGCGCAGCATGGCGCGGTGCAGATCCACGGCCACCAGCGTGCAGTCGATGCCGCGCAACAAGAGGGGAATCCGCCCGGTGCCACTGCCCAGGTCGAGGATGCGTTGCCCGGCCAGGGGCGCCACGCCCTGCAGGGCGGGCAGCAGGTTGCCTTGCACGTCCTCGGCAGCGATCATGCGGTGATAGGCTTGCGCCTGCCCGGCGTAAATGGCCTTGAAATCGATCTCAGACATATTGCACTCCTGCCTGTAAGTGTTCAACACGGGCCTGCGCCGCAGCGCGCAGGGATGCACTCACTACCGGCATGGCCGGCGATTCCAACAAAAATGAAGCGGCGGCCGCCCCGCACAGCCCGGCGGCCACGGCGTCTTCGTGGCGCAGCCAGCCGGCCAGGAAACCCCCGCAGAAGGCGTTGCCCGCCCCCACCGGGTTGGCCACCGCCACGTCCGGGGCGGGGATCCAGGCCGCTCGCCCCCCGGGTAGCGACACCAGCGCGCCAGCCGCGCCCATACGCAGGCACACCTGGCGCGCCCCGAGGTCCAGCAAGCCGCGCAGCAGCTCCTCCGGGCGTCCCGGCCCGAGCAGCGACCGGGCTTCCAGCAGGTTGGGCGAGAACAGGTCACCGCTTTCCAGCAGCGCCCGCAGCCGCTCGGGATCCGGCGGAGCGGCCGCGGGACGGAAAGGCTCCACACTGAGCAGCCCGCCCAGCCGTTTCAACCCGGCCAGGAAGTCCAGGCCGGGTTCATCGGGGTGCACGCCCACGTGGAAGGCCCTGGCCGTCCGGTAAGCCGCGGGCAAGACCGCCTCGCGGCGCTGCACGTGCTGGTGAAAATCCTCGGGCGAGGAACGCCATACCTGGGTGCGGCGGCCGTCTTCCTCCAGCAGCTGCCAGGCGCGCAGGGTCGGGGCCGGCCCGGCCCGCAGCCCGCCGGTATCCACCCCCGAGGCGGCGAACCAGTCGCGGGCCGCCTGGGGCAGGTCCGGGCCTACGCCGCTGACCACGCCGGCCTGGGCGCCCCACAACCGGGCCCCAAAGGCGGTCTGCGGCCCGCCGCCGCCCAGCAGGCCCATGGCCGTGCGGCCATCGGGAAAGACTACGTCGTCCAGGATGAGGTTAAAAGCCACCACATCGAGCAATTGACCCGCTTGCATATTCCCAATTGTACCTTTTTCGGGCGTAACTTTTCGAGGGCAAGTACATCTAAGAATATAGAAGTTCAATTTACCGCTATGTCCTCGACCTTGAAGGAGGTTTTAAGATGAAATTCATCAATGAATCTGGCGCCGACCGGGCCATCCGGGTCGTACTTGGTATTGTCTTACTCGCCCTGGGCTGGGGGGGTGTGGTCAGCGGCGGGTGGGGCCTGTTCCTCAAGATTATCGGTTTCTTACCCCTGCTCACCGGCCTGGCCGGTTTCTGCCCGGCCTATGCCCTGTTCAAGATCCGCACTAACCAGGCTTGAGCCCTCATTTCTATTCCTTACCTTCCCCAGGGGCGCCGCAAGGCGTCCCTGGGCGATTCTCATATCAACCACCGGGAGTCCTCTAACCCATGAACCTTGCCGAATTCGAAGCCCGCATTAAAAATAATCCCCAGCCCCTGATCCTCGACCTGTGGGCGCCGTGGTGTGCGCCCTGCCGGGCCATGGAGCCGGCTTTCAAACAGGTCAGCCAGAAATACGCCGGGCAGGTCGAGGTGCTGAAAATCAATGCCGACGATTCTGCCGAGGTGCTGCGTTCCTTGGGGGTGATGGGCATTCCCACCGTGGTGGCTTTCGCCGGGGGGAAAGAGATCGTGCGCCGCACCGGTATGCAGTCCGCCGAGGCGCTGGACATCCTGTTCGACGCCGCCCTGCACCAGCGCAAACCGGCCATCACGCCCCCGGCGCCCATGGAGCGCCTGCTGCGCAGCGCGGCCGGGTTGGCCCTACTGGGCCTGGGCTGGTTCAACGGGCCATCCTACCTGCTGCTGGGCCTGGGGGCAGTGATCCTGTTCAGCGCCTTTTACGACCGCTGCCCGATCTACCGGGCTATCGTGCCCTACCTCACGGCGCGTTTGCAGCGCCAGCGCCAATAATTAATTCCCGCCAGCCCCGCATAGAGATTGCCGCCTTCGGGTAGAACACCAAAGGCTTCGCCTTCGGGTAGAACACCAAAGGCTTCGCCTTCGGGATGAACACCAAAGGCTTCCCCCGGCTAGAACACCGGGGGTAACGCTTCTCTCGCAATGACAGACGTGTCATCCAGGCCCCTGCCGGATGGGATAAGGCCCATTCCCAGGATGCGTTTCCGCGTGTAATTCCGAGATTTCTTATAGGAATTTCACCCAATTTCCGGTAAAATATCAAACGTCTGGGGTTGACCCCCATCGACCACTTTGGTATTCAGCCGGCCGGCGCCTGGCTGGTCACAGCCTGGCAGGCAGCGACCGGCCCCGCCCCTTGATCCTCCCCCCGGCATATCGGCTAATCCCAAAGTGTTTCTTTAGCTCACGTCAACCAGGTGGTGAAGAATGTTATTTGTGGATAACCTGAACGGGCACGACGCGTCGCTCAATCTGGCCCTGGAAGAATACGTCCTGCGCAACGCACGTACCGACGAAGACCTGCTCCTGTTCTATATCAACGCTCCATCGATCATTATCGGGCGCCACCAGAACACCCTGGAGGAGATCAACTCCTCGTACGTGGAAGCCAACCACATCCAGGTCGTGCGCCGCCTGTCCGGCGGCGGGGCCGTGTACCATGACCTCGGCAACCTGAATTTCAGCTTTATCACGCCCTACCAGCCCGAGAACTTCGTCAATTTCAAGCTGTTTACCGAACCGGTGGTGCGCAGCCTGAACGGCATGGGGGTCAAGGCCGAGCTCAACGGCCGCAACGACATCGTGGTGGAAGAGCGCAAGATCTCGGGCAACGCCCAATACATCGCCCAACGGCGCATGGTCAGCCATGGCACGCTGCTGTTCAATTCGGACCTGTCTTGCGTCAGCGAGGCGCTCAAGGTCAAACCGGGCAAGATCGTCTCCAAGGGCATCAAATCGGTGCGCAGCCGGGTGGCCAATATCAGTGAGTTCCTCAGCCAGCCCATGGAGATCGAAGATTTTCGCGCCCGCCTGCTGGAAGACATCTTCGCCGGCGCCGTGGGCGCCCGCCAGTACCCACTGGAAGAAACCGACTGGCAGGCTGTACGCGCCCTGGCCGACGAACGCTACCGCACCTGGGAATGGAACTACGGCCGCTCGCCGGACTTCAACGTGCAGCAGACCCAGCGCTTCCCCAGCGGCGAGATCGACGCTCGCCTGGAGGTCCACCAGGGCGTAATCCAAACGGTGCGCTTCTACGGCGACTACTTCGCCGAGGTCGAACAGGATGAACTGAACCACAAGCTGGTCGGCCTGCGCTACGATCGCCAGGAGATCGCCCGTGCCCTACAAGGCGTGTCCATCGAGCGCTACTTTTCGGGCGTGGATCTGCCCGCCTTTATCGAATTTCTGTGCCCCTGATCCCCACGGCTAGGCAGACGGAGATTAACCAGCACGGCGATGGCAACTCAAGGGTTGCCATCGCCGCGTTTTTAATATCCCAGGAGCAAACGAGTCAATTCAATGAGTATGGCAGGCGGTGAGCCCGGGGCTGCACCACCGGCAGGCTGTGCAGCGGCCAGGTAAAGCCACCCCCGGTATAGCCCAGGCGCTGCAATGCGGCCCGCACCATCTGCACCAGGAAGAGAAAATCCACGGGGGCCAGGTGCAGCTCGACGTCTCGAATGCGCAGCGCAAACCCACCCGAACGGTCCTGCTCCAGGCTGAGGGCCCCGGCGTGGATCACCTGGCCGTTACCGGTGTGGGTGCCCTGCTCCAATAAATAGGACACCTGTAAAAAACCCTGGGGGGAGAAATGCAGGGTGGTGACGCCCCAGGTCAAATGCAAACCGCCGTGCTG
>JAAZNB010000576.1 GCA_012798515.1 Chloroflexota bacterium | reverse complement strand
GCCCGGATTGAATTCGCCCCCCTCTATTAGCAGGTCGGGCTTCCATTATTATGCCCGATAGGGTGCGCCCGACCGAACACGGCCGGCCAGGGCTGCCGGCTGCCCCGCGCCGCCTCAGCCATACCCCCAATGACCCGCTCGGGAACGTGCAAGTTGGCTTTCGCTCCTGGCGCGGGCCGGCCGGGGCGCGGGGGCCGCCATCCGCCGCGACGGAGGGGCGCGATTGGCCGGATCGCTCTAGCCAACCTACGCCGGGGCGGTTTCCCCCAGGCCGCAGAACACCGCGCCCGGATTGAATTCGCCCCCCTCTATTAGCAGGTCGGGCCTCCATTATTATGCCCGATAGGGTGCGCCCGACCGAACATTTCTGGCCAGGGATGCCGGCTTACCTGCACTGCTTCAGGCATGCCCCGGTGATCTGCCCGGGAGCGTGCTTTCGCTCCGGTCTCCCCCAGGGCGCAGAGCGCCCGCGGGAGCGGGCCCACGCGGAGCGTAGGCCCAGAGACTTCTCCGGCGCATCCGCTCTGCGGGTGCGCCGGCGCGAGGGAGGGGCATGTTTTGCCAGATCGCTCTAGCCAACCTACGCCAGGTTGGTGTCTCCCAGGCCGCAGAGTGCCCTGGGGGCGGGGTTGAAAAGCCGGCTTCGAGAATGCCCTGGCTCCGGTCACAATTGATCCTGGATGTCTTCCCGGGAATGTTATAATTAAAGGATGAACAAAAACCAGAAGCGCTATTTACTGGTCATTCCGGCTGTAGTTTTGTTCGGTTTGTTCGTCTTGATGCTGCCCCCGGTGCGGGAACGGGTTTTCTGGCGGGTGGATCTGCTGCGAACGCAGATTTCGGCTTTCCTCTTCCCCCAGGAAGAGGCCCGCTTCGTCCCTCAGGAACAGGTGGATGCCATCGTGCAGGCCACCATGCAGGCCTACCTGGCCACCCCCGTGGCGCCCAGCGCCACGCCGACGCCTGAAGTGGCCGCCGCCAGCCCCACCCCGGCGCCCACCCTGCCGCCCAGCGTGACCCTGAGCGGGGTGCGCTACGAGGACCAGCACGGGATGTGGAACTACTGCGCCCCGGCCACGCTCTCTATGGCCCTGTCCTACTGGGGCTGGCAGGGAACGCGCATGGACACCGGCAAGGCCATCAAGCCCTTCGACGAAGACCTGAACGTCATGCCTTACGAGATGGTGGACTACGTCAACGAACAGACGGAGTACGCCGCGCTGGCGCGCTCGGGCGGTACGCTCGAGCTGGCCAGGCGCCTGGTGGCGGGCGGCTTCCCGGTGCTGGCTGAGAAGGGTCCCATCATCCACGAAGTGAGCACCGGCCAGGACACCTGGATGGGCCACTACACCTTGCTGACCGGTTACGACGACGCCAGCCAGGAATTCATCAGCCAGGATTCGTATTACAGCGCCGATTACCCCGTGCCCTACGCCAGCCTGGAAGAAGAATGGCGTTCCTTCAACTACGTCTTCGTGGTGGTCTACCCCCACGAGCGTGAAACCGAGCTGCTCTCCCTGCTGGGCGAGTACGGCGACGAAATGGCCAGCGAGCAGATCGCCCTGCAAAAAGCCGACGAAGAGATCGCCGGGCGCAGCGGCATCGAGCAGTTCTTCGCCTATTACAACCGCGGCACCAGCCTGGTGGACTTGCAGGACTACTCCGGCGCGGCAGCGGCCTACGACCAGGCCTTCCTGCTGCTGTCCGCCATGGACACGGAGCAGGTGCCCAAGAAGGTCATGCGCATCGTGTGGTACCAAACTGGGCCTTACTTTGCTTATTTCTACACCGGCCGCTACCAGGACGTGATCGACCTGGCCGGCACGGTGATGGACATGGCCACGCGCGGGCCGTTCCTGGAAGAGAGTTTCTACTGGCGGGCGCGGGCCAAAGTCGCCCTGGGCGACACCCAGGGGGCCATCGATGACCTCAACCAGAGCCTGGTCTATCACCCCGGCTTCCCCCCCAGCGTGCAGCTTTTACAAGATTTGGGAGTACCCAGCTGACGCATGCTCAACCTTTTGCATTTTGCCGACGCCCACATCGATATCGCCAGCCACGGCAGGCATGACCCTGTATCCGGGCTGCCGGTGCGGGTCAACGATTTCCTCAAATCCCTGGATACCATCATCGACACGGCCATCGAAGAGCGGGTGGACCTGGTACTGTTTGCCGGGGACGCCTATAAGGACCGCACCCCCGTGCCGACCTTCCAGCGCGAGTGGGGGCGGCGTATCATGCGCCTTTCCGCGGCCGGCATCCCCACCCTGCTGCTGGTCGGCAACCACGACCTTTCCCCCGCCTCCGGGCGGGCCAACGCCTTGCAAGAATTCGAGACCCTTTCGGTGCCGCACGTGCGCCTGCTCAGCCGGCCGTGCTTTTTAGGCCCGGACGACCTGTATGGCCTGCCGCTGCAGGTGCTGGCCCTGCCCTGGGTGTCGCGCTCCAGCCTGATGGCCAGCCTGGAACTGAGCAGCGAAAAGCCGGCCCAGGTGTATGCCGAGCTCGAAGCGCGCTTGAGCGAGTTGGTGCAGACCTGGCTGGAGGAGATCGATCCCAGCCTGCCGGTGGTGCTGACCGCTCACGCCTCGGTGCAGGGGGCCAAGCTGGGCGGCGAGCGCAGCGTGATGCTGGGTTCCGACCTGGTACTGCCCGGGTCGCTGGTGCGGGATCCGCGCCTGGACTACGTGGCCCTGGGGCACATCCACAAGGCACAGGACCTCAATGAGGGCAGCCACCCGCCGGTGATCTACCCGGGCTCCATCGAGCGGGTCGATTTCGGCGAGGCGGCCGACGAGAAGTATTTTGTCGTGGCCCACGTGGCGCGCGGCAAGACCGAGGTGGAATGGCGTAAGCTGGACGGGCGGCGTTTCATCGACCGCCGGGTGCAGCTGCAATCCCCCGAGGGCATCTTGCAGCAGTTGATCGACGCCCTGCCGCCGCAGGCGGCCCTGGCAGACGCCATCGTGCGCCTGACGGTGGAGTACCCGCGCCAGTGGGACAACTTGCTGGAAGAGATTGCCCTGCGCCAGTACGCCGAAAACGCCTTCGAGTTCCACTTCGTCCGCCGGCCGCAGCTGGAGGCGCGCATCCGTTTGCCCGGCGACCAGACCATCAGCAGCCTGACCTCGCTGGACCTGCTCCAGCTGTATTGGAAATCTGTCAACGTGGCGGCGGACGAGGCCGAAGCGCTCCAGTCGCTGGCCGCCGACGTCATTTCTCCCGATCCCGAGCGGCAGGAGGAATAAGGCTGTACCTTAAGGACCTGCCGGGGGGCCCTGTGCGGGCTTTGCAGGGCGGGAAATCGTTTCGTTTGTGTGTTGTGTAGGAGCTTTCGCGTAGTCGATGTCAGCTGTGACCATCCAGATCGTTCTGATATTCTTATTAATCCTGATCAACGGGGTGTTCTCCATGGCGGAGATCGCCCTGGTTTCCTCGCGCAAGCTGCGCCTGGAGCAAATGGC
>JAAZNB010000575.1 GCA_012798515.1 Chloroflexota bacterium | reverse complement strand
GCCTGCCGAAAGGTATTGAGCTGATGGCCGCAGAACTGTTCGTCCCCAAACTGGGCCAGACGGTCGAAGAAGTGACCCTGATGAACTGGCTGGTCGAAGACGGGGCCAGGGTCGAGTTTGGCACGCCCGTGTTGGAAGTGGAGACGGATAAAGCCGTCTTCCCGGTCGAGGCCAACGCCAACGGCTACCTGCACATTGGGCCTTACCTGGCCGGCCAGGTCGTGCCGGTGTTGACCGTGGTGGCCACCATCGGCAAGCGCGATGAGCCTTTTGCCATCCAAAGCCCAGCAACCGCCGGGGAGAGCGCGCCGGCCCCGGCCGTCGTTCCGGAAAAACCGCCCGCCCCCGAGATGGAGGCGGGTTCCACCGGAGAAGAGCCTGCCAGGCTGTTCTCCTCACCCCGCGCCCGCAAGCTGGCCCACGAAAAACAGGTTGACCTGTCGCACGTCACCCCCACCGGCGGGCAGGGCGTGCGCGTCATCGAAAAAGACGTGCTGGCCTACCTCAGCCAGGCGCCCAGGGCAACCCCGGTGGCGGCCAACATGGCCGCCCAGTTTGGGCTGCCCCTGGACAGCCTGGCCGGCAGCGGCCCCAAGGGCGCCATCACCAAAGCCGACATCCAGCGCGCTCTTGAGGAGAAAACGCCGCCGGCCGGGGCGCCGGCGGTGGAGCCGGCCATGGTCCCACCCGGCGACGAGGTGAGCAAGGTCCTGCCCCTGAGCGGGGTGCGCGGCATCATCTTCGAGCGCATGGGGACCAGTGTGCACACCACCGCCCGGGTCACCCTGACCACAGAGGTGGACGCCACCGACCTGGTGACCGTCCGCCAGCGCCTGAAGGAAAGCGCCAGCCAGGCCTGGGGCTTCACCCCGGGCTACAACGACCTGATCGGCGTGATCACCGCCCGCGCCTTGCGGGAGTTCCCCTACATGAACGCCCGCCTGCGGGCGGATGGGCAGGCTGTGGAATGGCTGGCGCACGTCAACCTGGGCATGGCCGTGGATACCGAGCGCGGCCTGCTGGTGCCGGTCATTGGCGACGCCGACCGGAAAGGCCTGCGCGCCTTCGGGAGCGAGTTCCGCCAGCTGGTGGAACGGGCCCGCGCCGGCCGCGCCCTGCCGGACGACCTGCGCGGCGGCTCGTTCACCATCACCAACCTGGGCATGTACGACATCGATGCTTTCACGCCGGTGATCAACCTGCCGGAAGTGGCTATCCTGGGCGTGGGGCGCATCGAGGGCAAAGTTGTGCCTTACCAGGAACAAATCACGGTGCGCCAACGCCTGACGCTCAGCCTGGTCTTCGACCATCGCCTGAACGACGGCGCCCCGGCTGCCCGCTTCTTACAGCGCATCAAACAGTACGTGGAAAACCCGTTTCTGCTCTTAGGTTAACTACCGGGCTCCCCTTCTCCTGGGTGCCGAAGCTTTTCCCAGGCAGGGGAGCTTTTTTTTATCCCCGGGTATAGAAAGGGGGCCGCTGGATGAACACAGCGCAAAACATGCAGGCCGCGACATTGTACGGCATCCGGGACGTGCGCCTGGAGCAGCGCCCGGTCCCCACACCGGGACCGGGGGAAGCCCTGCTGCGCATCCTCTCGGTGGGGGTGTGTGGCTCGGACGTGCATTACTACCTGGAAGGACGCATTGGCCACCAGGTGGTCAGCGCCCCGATCATCATGGGCCACGAGTTTTCGGCCTATGTCACTGCCCTGGGCCCGGGCGTAGAAGGCCTGGATGTGGGCGACCTGGTCGCTGTGGAACCGGGGATCTCCTGCGGAGAATGCGAGATGTGCCAGCTGGGGCATCCCAACCTGTGCCCCCACGTACGTTTCTGCGGCACGCCGCCCGTGGACGGGGTGTTCGCCGAGTACGCCGTCATGCCGGCGCGCAACTGCTTCCGCCTGCCGGCGGCCATCACGCCCCCAGAAGGCGCCCTGCTGGAACCGCTGGGCATCGCCATCCACGCCGTGAACCTGGCGCACCTGCGTCCCGGTGACCGCGTGGCCGTGCTGGGCGCCGGGCCCATCGGCCTGCTGTGCGCCGCAGTGGCCCGGGCGGCCGGGGCCAGCGCCGTGTACGCCAGCGAGCCGCTGGCATATCGCCGCGAGTTTGCCCGGCGGTACGCCGCCACGGAAGTCTATGATCCCTCCCGGCAGGACGTGGTCGCCGAGGTCCTGTCTGCCACCTCCGGGCGCGGCGTTGACGTGGTCTTCGAAGCCGCCGGCGCAGACGAGACGCCCCAACAGGCGGCCGGGATGGTGCGCACCGGCGGAAAGATCCTCCTGGCCGGCATCCCGGCCAGCGACCGG
>JAAZNB010000574.1 GCA_012798515.1 Chloroflexota bacterium | reverse complement strand
GCCATCTCGCGCTCGATCTCCGAGCGCGGTGAGGTGTTGGACCACGCCAGCGAGCAGCTGGCCGGCATCCGCGGCGAGCTGAAGGTCTCCCACGAGCGCCTGATGAGCCGCCTGGAGCGCATGGTCAACGACCCCAAGAACGCGCCCATCTTGCAAGAGGCCCTCATCACCCAGCGCAACGGCCGCTACGTCATCCCCCTGCGGGCCGAGTTCAAAGGCCGCCTGCGCTCCATCATCCACGACCAGTCCGCCTCCGGGGCGACCCTGTTTGTGGAGCCGCTGGCCGTGGTGGAGCTGAACAATCGCTATCACGAGCTGCAGCTGGCCGAGCGCGACGAAGTACGCCGTATCCTGGCCGCCCTCTCGGCCCAGGTGGGCGCCAATGCCGGGCAGATCCAGGAGAACGTGGAGGCCCTGGGGCAGCTGGACCTGGCCTTGATGTGCGCCAAATACGCCGAAGATCTGCACGCCGCCGATCCGGAGCTGCTGGACTTCCAGCCGGCCCGCCCGGAGCACCCCGGCAGCACCATCCGCCTGTACCAGGCGCGCCATCCCCTGCTGGATCCCGGGCGCGTGGTGCCCATCGATGTCGACCTGGACCCGCGCACCTTTGCCCTGGTCATCACCGGTCCCAACACCGGCGGTAAGACGGTCACGCTCAAGACGGTCGGTCTGCAGGCATTGATGGCCCAGTCGGGCCTGCATATCCCGGCCCAGTCCGGTTCGGCGTTGAGCCTGTTCACAGATATTTACGCCGACATCGGCGACGAACAATCGATCGAGCAATCGCTGTCCACCTTCTCGGGACATATTACCAACATCGTGCGCATCCTCAACCGGGCCCACCCACACAGCCTGGTGCTGCTGGACGAGCTGGGCGCCGGCACCGACCCCCAGGAGGGCGCCGCCCTGGCGCGGGCCCTGCTCCAGTATCTGGTCGACCAGCGCATCCCCAGCCTGGTGGCAACGCATTATCCTGAGCTCAAAGCCTTTGCTCACACCACGCCGGGGGTGGTCAACGCCAGCATGGAGTTCGACATGCACTCCCTGCGGCCCACCTACCACCTGACCATCGGCCTGCCGGGGCGCTCCAACGCTCTGCTGATTGCCGAACGCCTGGGCATGCCGGCCGAGATCCTGGAACACGCCCGCCAGACGATCAACCCCGAGGACCTGCGGGCCGAGGACCTGCTGGACGAAATCCACCAGCAGCGTGACCTGGCGCGCCGGGCACGCGGCGAGGCCGAGCAGGCCCGCCTGGAAGCCGAGCGCCTGCGCAACGAGCTGGCCACCCGCCTGGAACGGATCGAGGACGAGCGCCTGGGCGTGATCGAACAGGGCCGGGCCGAGGCCGAGCAAGAAGTTTCCGAGCTGCGCGCCGAGATGGAAGAACTGCGCCGCGCCCTGAACCGTGCTCGCCAACCGCTGGAAGCCATTCGAGCCCTGGAAAAGGAAGCCGAGACGCTGCAAGAGATGGCGCAGCGCCCAATCGTGCGCCGTGCTCCGCTGGAAGAGACCACCCGTCCCCTGCGCGTGGGCGACAAGGTGCGCATCCGCTCGCTGAAGATGGACGGCGTCATCAACGGCCTGGGCGAGAACGAGGTGGAAGTCCAACTCGGCTCGCTGCGCGTGCGCGCCCGCCTCAACGACCTGCAGCGTCCGGGCGAGCCCGAGGCGCCGGTGGCGCCCCTCCCGCCGGCAGGCAAGCGCCGTAAGCCGGCGGCCGGAACGGCCCCGGTGGAGACCCCCGGCGTGCTGCACGTCTCTCCCGGCGCCGAGCTCGACCTGCGCGGCCAGCGCACCGAGGAGGCCCTGGAAGCCCTGGAAGATTACGTGGAATCGGCCTACCTGGCCGGGCTGCCCTACGTGCGCATCATCCACGGCAAGGGCACCGGTGCGCTGCGTACGGCCGTGCGCAATGCCCTCAAACACGCCGCCCAGGTGCGCAAGTGGGAAAGCGGCCTGGAAAACGAAGGCGGCGAGGGCGTTACCGTGGCCCATTTGAAGGAAGACTGAAGAACCGCTTAAAAACAGAGGCTGTGGCGCTTACCTGCGCCACAGCCTCTGTTTTTAAGTGAAAAAAATGTATGTGATGGGGGGCAGTGAAACCGCCCCTCATCACATACACAACCCGGTAAATCCTGGCACGAAAAAAGGCCGTTTGTGTGTTCCCCCGCACCACGAACGGCCCTTTCTTCGCATGGGGTCCCTGGTTCCCATGCCCGGTGGCGATTTCTCGTCACCACCATTGTAGCACCCTGGCGTGGACGAAACGTGGACAAAATCGTGAAAATTCGGAAAGCGCTGCGGGAATTTGCGTTGAATGAAAACAAATTACCCCTGGGAAGTGTTTATTTTCTGCACGAATTGGAGAAAACGGGAACGGATGGCTTCGCTCTGGGCGTGGTTCTCCAGACGCTCCAGGGCGGCCTGCCTATCCTGCGCTCCCGGGTTGTGGGGCAG
>JAAZNB010000573.1 GCA_012798515.1 Chloroflexota bacterium | reverse complement strand
GGCTGAAGCTCCTTTCAATGATTTGAGAGGGTCGGGGCCAGGCAAACCATCGCTGGCTGGTCGCGTGTTTTAAGAAAAGTATAGCAAAATTACCCCAAAAGGCAAGCCGGAGAGGGGGTGGGGAAACCACATTCCCTTTTTTCCCCCTCGCCCCAGCGCTCTGCGCGGAGCGGCCAGGGCGCCTGGCGTAGGTCGGCTAGAGCGGCTGGGCCAGGCGGGCCGGTTTTGATGAGGGGAAGGATGGGGACGCGCCTGTGGCTGGCCCGGGCCGAGAGCGAAAGCCGACTTTCATGGTCCCGAGCGGATCAATGGGGGGATGCCCGAGGCGGCGCGGGTACGCCGGCATCCCTGGCCGGCCGTGTTCGGTCGGGCGTTTGGAAGCCCGACCTGCTAATAGAAATGTGGGCTCTTTAGGGGGCGCCCTGCGCCTGGCTTAGAAAAAATAATCTGGGCGTGAAAAAATATGCACATATGCTCACCCCGCGGCACTTGAAATGTGAATCGATTTTTTGTATGATTATCGTAGTGAACAAAAGAACACACTAGATCATATGAACAAGGTGTCCCAATGCCTGCTGACTCCAGGGGTAAGAAGCTACTGTATAAGATTGCCAAAGCTTATTACGAGGATGGCTTGACGCAACAGGATATTGGCGAGCGCTTTGGTCTGTCACGCATCAAAGTTTCCCGACTGTTAGACCAGGCCCGGGAGGAAAAGATCGTCCAGGTGCTGATCGTCCATCCTCCCGAAGCTTTAAATGTAGAGTACGAACGCAAGATCGAAGAGATGTACCACATCAAAGAAGCCGTGGTGGTCAGCCCGACCAGCAACGAGCGGCCCATCCTGTATCAGGAGCTGGGAGAGGCGGCGGCGGCCTGCCTGGTGCGCCATCTGCAAGGCCACGAGGTGGTGGGGTTGACCTGGGGCGGCACGATGAAAGCCATCGTAGACGCCCTGCCGGCCGAGAGCTGGCCGGAGATGCGTGTGGTGCAGCTGCTGGGCGGGCTGGGACGGCCGGAAGCCGAGATGCACGGCGCCGACCTGACCCGGCGCATGGCCCAGACCTTTGGCGCCAAGCCGCGCCTGCTGTACGCTCCGGGCATTGTGCCCAACAAGCTGGTATGTGACGCCCTCAAGGGGGACGCTCAAATTGCCGACACATTGACCCTGGGCGGCAACGCCGACGTGATCATTGTGGGGTTGGGGCGACCTACGGCCGATTCCCCGGTCATGCAAGCCGGCATCTTGACTGAAATGGACCGCCAGGCGCTGGAACAGCGCGGGGCGGTCGGCGACATCGCCCTGCGTTTCATCGACGCTCGCGGCGAACCGATCGAGCACGAAATCAACGAACGAATTATTGGCGTAGAGCTGGAATCGATCTGCAAGGCCCGGCGGATCATCGGCGTGGCCGGTGGATCCAATAAATACGAGGTCATCCGGGCTGCTTTAATGGGGAAATTGATCAATGTATTGGTAACGGATGAAGGCAACGCTATGCGTCTGATTCAAGAGCGTTAGTTCCGCCCAACCTTTACAGCCAACTTTGCCGAAGTTGTATCAGGAAGGACCCAGTTCGAAATGAAAGCGGTCGTCGTTCGTGCGCCGATGGATTTCGGCGTTGAAACAGTCCCAGATCCAGAGATTCCCGAACAGGGCCTGCTGCTCCAGGTGCAGGCCTGCGGTTTGTGCGGCTCCGACCTGCGCACGCTGCGCCACGGCCACCCCCGGGTGCATTTCCCCTGGGTGATCGGCCACGAGCCCTGTGGTACGGTAATGGCCACCGGCCCCGGGTACCGCGGGCCGTATCGCCCCGGTGACCGCCTGGCGGTGGGGACGCTGGCCTACTGTGGGGCGTGCGCTTACTGCCAGGAAGGGCGTTACGAGCTGTGTTCCGGGGCGCTGCAGATCGGCCAGGCCTGGCCGGGCGGGTTGGCCGAATACCTGGCCATTCCTGAGCCCTTTGCCCGCCTGGGCAACCTGCAGCAGGTGCCGGATGACTTCGAGGCGGGCCTGGCGGGCCTGGCTGAGCCGCTGGCAGCCTGCCTGAACGCCCAGGAGAAGGGGCGCGTCGGCCTGGGCGACGTGGTGCTGGTGATCGGCGCCGGGCCGGTGGGCTGCATTCACGTGCGCCTGGCCCAGGCGCGGGGCGCGGCCCGGATCTTGATGGCCGAACAGGTGGACGAGCGCGTGCGCATGGCCGAGACGTTTGCCCCGCAGGCGGTGATCCACACCGGGCGTGAAGACCTGTATGCCGCGGTCCAACGCCTGACCGGCGGCAAGGGCGCCGACGTGGTCATCACGGCCACCCCGTCTCCGGCGGCCGTGGGCCAGGCGCTGAACCTGGCCCGCCGCGGCGGGCGGATCTTGATTTTCGGAGGGCTGCCCGGGGGAGAAAGCCACCAGGCGCTGGACATCAACGCCATCCACTACGGGGCGTTGGAGGTGATCGGCACCACGGTCTTTGCCCCGCGGCACTTCAGGCTGGCCATAGACATGATCATCTCGGACCGCCTGGGGCTGGGGAGCCTGATTACGCACCGTTTTCCCCTGGATGATTTCTGTGCAGGCGCCGGCCTGGCGCTGCAAGGCAAGGTGTTGAAATCGGTATTCTACCCCGACCGGTCCGCATGAGCATTGCGGCTATGACGGCACAGGCCGGGCCGGCAGGCAACCGGCAAGCGTATCTCAAGAGGTCTCATGTTGGAAAGTCTGGCTTTTTATTCATGGACTATGGAAGAGAATAAAGATCAGGCCCACGTCGGGCTGCTGGCCCGGGTAGCCAGGATGTATTTCCAGGAAGGACTCACCCAGGCCGAGATCGCCCGCAAAACCGGCTACTCACGCCCCACAATCTCGCGCTTCCTGCGCGAGGCGCGCCAGGAACGCGTGGTGGAGATCCACATCCACGAGCCGGTGCCGCGTAATACGGCCCTGGAGCAGGCCCTCCAGGAACGTTTCAACCTGAAATATCTGCGCGTGGCCAAAAGCCAGGCGCAAACGGAAGCGCAAATGCTGTCCACACTGGGCATCCAGGCCGCCTGGCAGCTGGACGAATGGGTGGTCAAGGGCATGGTGATCGGCATCGGCCATGGCCTGGCGCTGACCACCATGGTGGGCTCGCTGACCCCCCGCGGGCTGGCGGGCATCCACGTGGTGCAGCTGATCGCCGCACCGCCCGGGAAGGGCGCCCAGCCAGACGGCGCGGCCCTGGCGCAGCGCATGGCGCGCCTGTACGGCGGCCAGGCCTCCTTGCTGGAGGCGCCGGCCCGGCCGGCGCTGCCCGGTGAGCGGGCGGTGGACCTGGCCCTGCTGGGCATTGGCGGCCTGGAGCCCGGTCACGCCGGGCTGGTGAATTCCGGGTGTATGGAGCCGGAAGGACTGCCGGCCCTGGCACAGCTGGGGGTGGTAGGCGACGTGTGCGGCATTTGCTTCCGCCTGGATGGCAGCCTGGTGGAGACGCATCACGACTGCATCACCCGCCTGGATGCCGGCAGGTTACAGCGCATCCCCGTCCGCCTGGGCATCGCCGGCGGGGCGGGGAAGGGGCTGCCCTGCCTGGGCGCCCTGCACGCCGGGCTGGTCAATGCGCTCATCGTGGACGAGAGCGCCGCCCGGGTGATGTTGAACCACAGTTAATGGGCTGAAATCGAGGGGATGGAGGAAGCGCCATGAACATGACGGGTACGACGGTGATTCTATTATTGGTGGCGGCCTGGCTGCTGCAGCTGGGGTTGTCTTACTGGCAGATGCGCCGCTTCTACCGCCGTCTGGCAGTCATCCGCCGCGACGGGCTGACCGCCATCGGCATGGAAGGCTCGGCCTACAAGCGGCGCGTGTACGGCGTGCTGTGCGTGGACGCCGCCGGCCGCATCCGCCACGCCGAGCAGCTCTCGGGCTGGACCATCTTCGCCGGGCTCAAGCGAGTGCCGGCCCTGGAAGGGCGGAGCCTCAACGAGCTGTTGGGCGAAGCGCCCATCCCCCATATGACCCCGAAACCCCTGGCAGCCTTCCGCAAGGCGGCTGCCGATATTGCCAAAGCCAGGGAGGAAAGAAGCGCCCAGGGCGCGGCGGCGCCTGCTCTGCCCGCAGCGAGCGGGGATGCCGCCCCGGAGGGACAGGTTTTGGCGCGAAAGGAGGTGGCCGGCATCGAATAGACCTGTGAGAGAAGCCCGCGCGTAAATCGTTTGCTCGTGTCGTTTTCAGACAATTGTCTACTTGTTCAGGAGGAATCAAATGCAAGCTTTAGCCCAGTTTGCCGAGGCCTTCATCGGCGTCTTCCAGCAGGGTGGCGAAACCTTCATGGGGTTGGTCACCGGGATCGTCCCGATGCTGGTGGTCTTGATGACCGCAGTCAATGCCCTGATTACCTTGATCGGCCCGGAAAAAGTGGACCGGGTCGGTGAAATTGCCGGCCGCCCGGGCATCGGGTACTACCCGGTGCGCTACATTATATTGCCCTTCCTGGCCGTCTTCTTCCTCACCAACCCGATGGCCTATACCCTGGGGCGTTTTCTGCCGGAACGTTACAAACCGGCCTTCTACGACGCGGCCGTGTCTTACGTACACCCGCCCCTGGGCCTGTTCCCGCACATCAACCCGGGTGAGCTGTTCGTCTGGGCCGGTATTGCCGCCGGGATCACCCAGCTGGGATTGGGATTGGGCGACCTGGCCATCCGTTACGCCCTGGTCGGCCTGGTGGTCATCTTCATCCGCGGCATCGTCACCGAGCGGATCACGGCGGTATTGATCGGTCGCCAGGCGACTTCTACCACCGCTGCACAGGCTGCTGACTAAGACCAGGAGGAGTGAGATGCAAGCGATCAATCGTTTTTTGGAAAACCTTGGGCGCGGCACCGGCCGCGTGGTGGGTGTGCTGTATCAGGCCGGGCGTGAATCCATCGACCAGATCATCAAGAACATCCTGCCTTTCATGGCCTTCATCTCCCTGATCATCGGGATCATCCTCAAGACGGGCATCGGCACGATCCTGGCCAACACTCTGTCGCCACTGGCCTCCAGCCCCATCGGCCTGGTGGTGCTGTCGCTGATCATCGGCTTCCCGGTGCTCTCCCCGCTGTTGGGCCCGGGGGCGGTCATCGCCCAGGTCATCGGCACCCTGTTGGGTGTGGAGATCGGGCGCGGCAACATCCCGCCGCAGTATGCCCTGCCGGCCTTGTTTGCCATCAACCCGCAGGTTGGTTGTGATTTCATCCCGGTGGGGTTGGCCCTGGGCGAGGCCGAGCCGGAGACCGTCGAAGTCGGCGTGCCGGCTGTGCTGTTCTCCCGCCTGATCACGGGCCCCATCGCCGTCATCCTGGCCTGGCTGGCCAGCACGGGGTTGTATACCGCTCACTAGCGTATTAAAAAGCAGAGCCCTGGATAAGGGAACGCCCGCAGCGTCCCTTATCCAGGAGCACCCAAACAAATGATACTACATTTGCATGGAAGGAGTAAAGATGGCTGATCCACAGTACAAGAAAGTGCGCATCAAGCATGGACCCAAAGGCTGGGGTGGACCGCTGGTAATCGAACCGAAGCCCGGCCGTGACCTGATCTACTCGGTCACCGGGGGCGGCATTCACCCCCTGGCGGCGCGCATCGCCGAGCTGACCGGAGGGAAGCCTTTCGATGGCTTCCGTTCCAAGGCCGCTTTTGAGGAAATTGCAGTTGCCGTCATCGATTGCGGCGGGACGGCGCGGGTAGGCGTTTATCCCATGAAACGTGTCCCCACTGTGGATATCTACCCGACCTCGCCATCCGGCCCTCTCATGCGTTTCATCACCGAGGACATCTTTGTATCCGGTGTCCGGGCGGATGACATCGAAATCGTCGAGTAATCGACTGTAATTCCCATACAACCAGGACGTCATTATCGACTTCAGCCGCAGAGGGCCGAGGGCAGGGTTCGTGCGTCCATGATCCGGAGCTGTCCATGATTAAATACCATGCAAAGATCACGTCTATTGGCCCGCACGTGGCCGCCTTTAAAGAGGAAGGGATTCTGGTGCTCTTCGGGGCCAACGCCCCGGAAGAACTGGCCGAGTTTTCCATTTTACACGACGGCGCCCGGCTGCTGGCGCCGCTGGCCGTGGGCGACGAAGTGCACATCGACGCGCACGCTTTCCGCGTGCTGGCCATCGGCCACATCGCCAACCAGAACCTGGCTAACCTTGGACACCTGATCCTCAAATTTAACGGCCAAGCTACGCCCGAACTGCCGGGCGACGTCTGCGTCGAAGCCGGGGAAATTCCTGACATCCAGATTGGGACGGTTGTCGTTCTCCAGGGCCCAGATAGCGAATAACGAGGTAAACAAGCATATGTCGTTAAAAGAACGATTACAGGAAACAATGGAACAAAGGGGCCATCCGATCCGGGTAGGATTGGTGGGGGCGGGCCAGATGGGCACCGGATTGATCAGCCAGATCGAGAAAATGGTCGGAATGCGGGTGGTGGCCGTGGCCGATGTGCTCCCCGGCCGGGCCGGGGCGGCTTACGCCCAGGCCGGCCTGGCGCCGGAACGCGTGGCCTGGGAAGAAGATCGCCCGGAGCGGGCCGGCGAGCGGATCGCCGGCGGCCAGGTGGTGGCCACCCATTCTTCAGACCTCCTGGTCGAAATTCCCAACCTGGATGTGATCGTCGAATCCACCGGCGTGCCCGAAGTGGGCGCCCGGGTGTGTCACGCCGGCATCCTGGCGCGCAAGCACGTGGTCAACATGAACGTGGAATGCGACGCCACCGTCGGCTATTACCTGGCCAACCTGGCCCGGGCGTCGGGCATGGTGTATACCCTGGTGGCCGGCGACGAGCCGGGCGCGGTGCGCGAATTGTACGATTTTGCCGACGCGCTGGGATTCGAGATCGTGTGTATCGGCAAGGGCAAGAACAATCCCCTGGACGTCACCGCCAACCCGGACACGGTAGGGCCGCGCGCCCGCGAGCAGAACATGAGCCCCAAGATGCTGGCCTCGTTCGTGGACGGCACCAAGACCATGGTGGAGATGACCGCCATGGGGAATTCCACCGGATACGCCCCCGAGGTGCGCGGCGCCCACGGGCCGTCGGCGTCGGTGAGCGACCTGCCGCGGCTGTTCGTGCCCCAGGCGGACGGCGGTATCCTCAATGGGCGCGGCGCCGTAGATTATGCCGTGGGCTCGATTGCCCCGGGCGTGTTCGTGATCATCACCACCGACCAGCCCAAGATCATTGCCGATTTGAATTACCTGCATCTCAACGGGCACGGCGGGTACTGGGCGCTGTACCGGCCCTATCACCTGGCCAACCTGGAGACGCCCATCTCGATTGCCCGGGCCGTGGTCTACAACGAGGCCACCATCTCTACCCTGCGGCCGCCGGTGGCCGAGACGATCGCCATGGCCAAGCGTGACCTGCGCGCCGGGGAGAAGATCGACGCCCTGGGCGGCTACACCGTGTACGGCATGATCGAACGGGCCGAAGTGGCCGAGCAAGAGGGCCTGGTGCCGCTGGGCGTCGTGGTGGGGGCTACCCTGACCCGGGACGTGCCCCAGGGCCAGGCGCTGCAGTATAGCGACCTGGAACTGGACGAGAGCCAGTGGATCTTCCACCTGCGCAAGCTGCAGGAGAAGCTCCTGGGCCAGCGCCAGCACAGCGGCCAGGCCGTGGCGGCCGCCTAGGGCGCAAGGCAGGTTTATTTTGATCCAGCAGCTCCTTTTCAAGGTTGTGCGCATGGCCAACTCCCAGGGGGGGATCGACCAGCGCACGCGCAGCGTCCTGGCGCCGGAAAAAGTGCGCCGCGAGGCGCTGGAAGCCGGGCGCAGCCTGCACCCGCTGGGCCTGGGGGCCGGGAACCTGAGCGAGCTCAGCCTGCGCCTGGCGGGCGACGTGTGCCTGGCCAACCCGGCCGGGGTCTCTTATCTGGAGATGACCCTCGACCGGTTTTGCCTGGTTTCCCTGGAAAAGGAGCACGTGCTGGCCGGCGACGCCCCACCGCGCCGCATGGCCTGGCACCGGGCGGTCTACCTCCAGACGAACGCCCGGGCCGTGGTGTTGTGCCAGCCCTGGGCGGCGCTGGTCGTGGCTGCCCAGGGCCGGCTGCCCGACCCGCGGGTCCTGCCCGGCGCCGCCCAGGCGGCCGGCGGGCTGGGGCTGGCGCAGGAGGACGCGGTGGAGACGGCCGTGACGCGCTGGCCGGCTGTGCTCGTCCCGGGCAGCGGTCTGCTGGTGTGGGCCGCTTCGCCGGGCGCGGCGCTGGCGCGAGCCGAGGCGGTGCAGCGCTGGTGCGAAGCCGCGCTGCACCTGGCTGCCTGTGGAGGAGAAAGATAAGATCACCATGCCCGAGATCATTCTAACGGTTCAACATGAGGCCGGGCTGCACGCCCGCCCGCTGGCGCGTTTTGTGCGCATGGTCAAGCAGTTCGACGTGCAGGTGCAGGTCTATAACCTGAGCGCCCAGAGAGGCCCGGCCAACGGGGCCAGCCCGCTGGCGATGCTGTTGTTGGGCGTGCAGCAGGGCCACCAGGTGCGCATTGTGGCCAGCGGCCCCCAGGCGGAGCCTGCCCTGGAGGCCCTGCGCGAGCTGATCGAATCCAATTTTGTGGATGAGTCGGTCGAGCCCGGGAGCGG
>JAAZNB010000572.1 GCA_012798515.1 Chloroflexota bacterium | reverse complement strand
TTTGGCGGGGCGCCTTGGAAGCCTGGCTTGCGGATTCAGGGTAAAATGGGGCGAGGGAGGGCGGAGAAGATGAGAGAGTCGCTGCGGGCACATGTGAGGCATAGCTTGAGCCGCGCCGGGCGGGTTTGCCTGGCGGCGGCGGTGCTGCTGGCCGGGTGCAGCCCTGCGCCGGGGCCATCCCCTTCGCCAGTGGCGGCAACGACGAGCACGCCGGCGGCCGGGCCGCTGGAGGTGGTCTTCCTGTACCCCACCCCGGACACGGAGGTGGAGATGGGCCAGACCATCAGGGTGATCGCCCAGGTGAAAGATGCCCGAGGCGAGCCGGTCACAGACGCCGGCCTGACCTTCGGCGTGGCAGACCCGGGCGGGCAGCCTCTGGTGGCCCTGCCGGCGACGGTCGATGCCCAGGGCACTTATCGCAGCGAACGGTGGACCCTGCCCCACCACCAGCAGGCCGGGCTGTGGCGGCTGACCGCCGAGGCGCAGGCCGGCCCGTCCGCCGGGCGCGGCGTGGGGAGCTTCCCAGTGCGCAACTCGACCAGCGAGACCCTGCTGCAGCGCTATGGCTTCTGGCTGGAGGCGCCCAGCCTGCGCGGCATTGTCCCCACCATCACAGCAGAACGCGGCGACGCCCAGGACGGGCTGGTGCGCTGGGGCGGCAGCCTGCCGGCCCAACACATCCTGCCGACCGTCAGCGTGGAGATCTACTGGCGCCAGGGGAACTTCCACCTGGACAGCCCGGAGGCGGTGCGGCGTTTCATGCTGGAGGACCTGGGCCAGCTGGGTTTCACGCCGGTGCGCGCCCTGGGGCCCTTCGAGCCGGCCCGCTTCCAACACTGGGACGCCTGGCGGGTCGGCGGGCGCGGCCAGGTGAAACAGGACCAGGTGGAATGGATGGTGTTCTACGCCCCGGAAGTGGACAAGACCTATTCCCTGGGCACGCTGGTGGTGCAGCCGCCGCAGGGGATCGACCCGCACGCCGCTTTGCGCGACAGTTTCCAGGTGGATGCCACCGTGCAGGCCCAGGGCGTGGCGCCCGAGCCGCTGCCGCAGCTGCTGCCCGGCCCGGAATTACTCGCCCCGCCGCTGGGGGAGCGCTTCACCGGGACGGCGCAGCCCATCCTCCTGGAGTGGGCGCCGCTGAAAGCGGCCCTGGCGGCGGACGAATATTACGAGGTGGCCGTAGATTACAACCTGGTCGAGGCCAACACGGTGGTGCGTTACGCCACGCGAGAGACGTCCTTCCGCCTGCCCCTGGATCTGTACGAGACGCCCAATTGTGAGGTGTTCAACTGGCGGGTGACCCTCAAACGCCAGACGGGTGTGGACGCCCGGGGGGAGCCGGTGGGCGAGGCGCTCAGTTACGCCAGCCTGTACGCTTACGTACAATGGCTTCATCCCCTGGACGACCCGCAGCCGTTCGTTCACTGCCCCAACGAACAATTCTAAAGGCACTCAATAACCGAACATCTCGTGGACCAGGGGGTGGATCAGCTCCCACTGCGGCAGGAGCACCTGCGCCCCGCCCCCGGTGACGAAGGGCTGGACCAGGTCGCGCGGCAGGGTGCGGCTGTCCACGGCGTCGAACAGGAAGCCGCGCAGCAGCGCCAGGCCCAGGCGCGGCCATTGCCAGACCGGGACGTTGGTGTCCAGGGTGGCGCCGGCCGCGGAGAGGATCTGCGGCAGGCGCAGCCAGGTGGCCGGTTCGGCCAGGCGCTGGATGGCGGCCTGGATGAGCAGCTGGCCCTGGGCCATGCGGTAGAAATCGTCGCTGCCGGCCCGGCTGCGGGCAAAGGCCAGGGCCTCTGCGGCGCTGAGCAGGTGGCGGCCGGCCGGGTAGCCGGCGGTGGGCTCGTCCAGGGTGATCTCCACCCCGCCCAGGGCGTCGATGAGGGTCAGCACGCTGTCGAAGCGCAGGCGCACGTAGTAGTGCAGCGGCACGCCGAAGGCGTCGCTCACCAGGCTCGTGGCCGCCGCCGGGCCGCTGCCGGCCTGCTCGGCCTCGGCGTAGAAATGGGCCGTGTTGATGCGGTCCAGCCCGTGGCCGGGGACCTCCAGGTACAGGTCACGGGGGATCGACAGCATGGCCACGTCCGGGCGCAGAGGGACGACGGAGACCAGGATGATGGTGTCGCTGCGTCCCACGTAGGTGCCCTCGGGAGCGTTGTCGATGCCCAGGATGAGGAGGTTGGTGCGCAAGGGGGCCAGGAAATAGACCAGCACCAGGCAGGCGGCCAGCAGGACCCCCAGGCCGAAACAGGCGCAGCCCGTGCGGCGCGGGGCCCGGCGAGGGCGCTGCACCCGGATGGGCTGGTAATGCCCCATGGGGTCCATGTGACCGAGTGGGTCGTCATAGAGGCGCGGGGCGGGGGGGCGCACCGGCTGCGTGGGCGCGCCGGGCGGCGCCGGGTTAGACGGATAAGCAGACTGGGAAAATGGATCCATCATGAGCGCATTATAACGAAATCCGGCCTTTACTCAAGTTTAATCAGCCCTTTATCCCGGTTTTACTCCGCCCCGGGGGTGAATCGCTTATGCTGGGGATAGCTGGTTCACCCGGCGGCGGCTGCCACCTGGCTTGAAACGGGCCAGGAAAACGGGTGCCAGGGATATAAAGGGGCTGCTCCGGGGGTGGTTGCCGCGTGCACCTCGGGCAGAGCAGGTACAGTTAAAAAACAAACAGCCCTGCTGGGCGGGGAAGCATGGTGACACTGCGTTCGAGCTGCGTGGGGACGGCCGGGGGCAGTGCTTTTTGTGTTTTGGGAAAAATGTTTTTCCGGCCGCGGGTTGGGCGCATTTTACGGGGCACGTTCGGAAGGGTCCGGTTTATGAAAATCTCAATCAAGCTATTATTGGCTTTCTTCATCGTCTCGGTGGTACCCATCTTGCTGGTCAGTGCGGCGGGGTATTTCAACAGCCGGCGCGTCTCGCAGATAACCATTCAGGCCAATCAAAAATTAGGCCAGCTGGCCGGTAACAACGCTTCGGCGATCATTGCCAACCTCAAACAGCAGAGCCTGAGCTCCGCGGCCGAGACGACCGTCGCCGGAGGCCTGGACGACCTCCTGGGGCGCGTCCAGGCTGATAGCGTGGGGCTGGCCGAATACGCGGCCTACCTGTACAACCATCCCGACACGCTGGAGCGCTACGCCCGGCCGGGGACGTACGAGTACACCACCGAGGGCGCCTACGCCAGCCTGGCGGAGGAGGCGGGTACGGCGCTGTTCGTGCCGGCTTCTGTGGCCGGGGAAGATGGCCGCCTGGATGCGGCCCTGCTGGACGAGGTTGAGCTCACCGAGTACATGGAGCTGGAATTCAATCGGGCGGCCCACGCCAATCCCGCCCTTTCCCGGCTGTACCTGACTACCGCCAGCCAGATCTGGAGGGGCATGGCCTTCGAAGACGGCGAGCCCCGGCCGGTGGATGTCCAAACGGCTTTTCCGGCCGAGATCGACTTGAGCGGGGAAGATTTCTACACCCCGGCGGACGCGGGCCATGACCCGCAGCGCCGGCCGGTGTGGAGCGGGCTGCGGCGTGATCCCACCGGGACGGGCTGGGTGATCTCCTGCCTGGCGCCGGTCTACCGTGAGGACGAGCTGGCCGCGGTGGTAGGAGTGGACGTGCCCCTGGCGGCGCTGCTCCCGGCCGTACTGGACGTGCAGGTGGAACAAAGCGGGTTCGCCTTCCTGCTGGACGCGGATGGCCGGGTCCTGGCGTTCCCCGGGCGGGGCGCCGGGTTCCTGGGGTATACGGAGGCGCTGGAAGGCGATTTTCGCGGCGACGTGCAGACTCCTTTTGCCCTGGCGGGCGACGAAGACGCCGCGCTGGCCGCGGCGGTCGAAGCCATGACGGCCGGGGAAGCCGGCCTCACCCGCCTGACTCGCGGCGGGGTGGAGTATTACCTGAATTACGCCCCCCTGGAGACGATCGGTTGGAGCGTGGGTGTGGCGGCGCCCATGGACGAGGTGATGGCGCCGGTGCATAAGATCGAGAAGAGCATCGCCGACCAGAACAGCCTGGCGCTCAATTCGGTCGAGCGGGAGCTGGACGCCTTGCTCAAGCAGTACCTGGGGATGACGGCCGTCATCCTGGCCCTGGTGGTGGGCGCCACCCTGCTGACCACGCGGTTGATCTCCCGCCCCATCCGGCGCCTGGCCGGGCAGGCGGAACGCTGCTCGGACGACCTGGAGAACGTGCTGGCCGGCATGGCCCGCGTGGCGGAGGGCGACCTGACCGTGCAGGCCGAGGTGCTGGCAGAGGAGATGCAGGGGCTGACCCGGGACGAGATCGGCCACACCGGCCGGTCTCTCAACCGTATGACGGCCGCTCTGCGTGAGACCGGGGCGGTGTACCAGCGTATGACCCTCAATTTACGCGAGCTGATCGGGCAGGTGGCGGGGGGCGCCAACCAGGTGCGCCGGGCTGCGCAGCAGCTCACCGCCGTGGCCGGCCAGACCGGCGTTTCGGCCGACAACACCCGCGAGACCATGCTGCAGGTGGCGGAGGGAACGACCCGCCAGGCGGACAGCCTGCGTTCCATGCTCTCCAGCGCAGAGCAGATGACCCGCGCCATTGCCAGCGTGAACAGTGGCTCGGCCCAGCAGGGAGAGGCCATCCAGGAGGTGGCCCAGGCCACCGGTGAGATCCACCACTCCCTGCAACAGGCGGCCGGCAACGTGCGGGCCGTGCTGCAGGACAGCGCCCAGGCGGCCCAGCTTTCCGTGGAAGGCGCCCAGACGGTGGCCGAGACGGTGAGCGGGATGGAGCAGATCCGCGCCAAGGTGGGCGATTCGGCCCGCCGGGTGGCGGAGATGGGCCAGCGCTCGGAGCAGATCGGCGCCATCGTGGAGACCATCGA
>JAAZNB010000571.1 GCA_012798515.1 Chloroflexota bacterium | reverse complement strand
TAACGTCGATTCCAGGCCCTGGCCGCGCACCAGCACGTTCTGGAAACCATCCATGGCCCAGGCGCTGGGCAGGAAGTGCCCGATGGCGGCGAAGGTTTTGCCGGTCATCTCCAGGGCAAACCAGGCCCCACCCAGGGCAGAGAAAAGGAACATAGCAACCATCGCCAGCAGGATGACCTGCTCCTCACCGCGCGCCAGGGTGCCGATGAACAGGCCCAGGCTGGCCACCCACAATCCCAGGGCGAGGGCCATGAGCAGCACGGCCAGCGGCTGGCTGAAGTAATCCACGTGGAAGATGAACTGCCCGGCAACGATCAGCAGCGCCTCCTGCGCCAGCACGACCAGGAACATGGCCAGCAGGTGCCCGGCGATGATCCCGGCGCGGCTCATCGAAGTGGTCAGCAGGCGCTGCAGGGTACGGTTCTTGCGTTCCAGCACCAGCACAGTGGCCGAGGTGGTGATGCCAAAGATGGCAAACTGCACGATCATCCCGGGTGAAGACTGGTTATAGGGGTTGTCCAGCAGGGCGGCCGCCTGCGCCGGGGCGAGCGACACGGCCTTTTCCACGTGGATGGTCAGGGTGGGCTTGCTCCAGGCCAGCATGGCATCCTGGAAGGCGCTATCCATGGCCGCCTCACCGCCGGCAGTCACCAGACGGGCCGTCTCGGCGCTGCTCATCAGGCGTACGTAGGCGGGCTGGATGGCCTGGTAGGCGGCCTGCCCGGCGCCGGTGTTGGCGTCTGCCACCAGCAGCACCTGGGGCGGTTGGCCCTCCAGTGTCTGGCGGCTAAAGCCGGCGGGCAGGATCAAGGCGCCGGCCAGGTGACCATCGCGTACCTGCTGGCCGGCCGATTCCCGGCTGGCGTCGACCAGGCGGATGGTCTGGGAGTCTTGCAGGCTGTGGTAAAAGGCCTCAGCCAGCGGGCCACCGGCGTCTGCGTTGACCCAGCCTACCGGCAGGCGCGGGTCTTCCTCGCCGCTGCCCTGCTGGAAGGCCATCCCCATCATGGCGGTAAAGACCAAGGGCATGATGGCCAGGAATAAAAGCGATTTTTTGTCGCGCAAGATCTGGGCTAAGTCTTTGAAAGCAAGATCGAGAATACGCATGAGATACTCCATTTCTTGGCCCGGCTTCACCCCCAGAAGCGGGGGTGAGCTGCCCGGGTCTCAGGCAAAACGCCGGCGTAGTACGAGTGTGCCGGCGGCGAAGCACAGGGCGCCCATGGCGGCCAGCACCAGAACGGGCAGCAAGACTTCCGGAAGCGGGCTGCCTGAGAGGACCAGCTTCCAACCGCGTAAGGCCCAGCCCTGGGGGAAGAACAGGTTGATGGTGCTGAATGCAGGCGGCAGATTGCTCACCCCGGTGGTCATCAGGCCACCTAACATGCCGCTCAGGCTGATTACGCCGCCCAGCACGGGCCCGGTCTGGCGTGAATTGCGGATCAGCGACAGCAGCAGCACGCCGAATCCGGAGGCGGCCAGGGTCATACCGCCCAGGACCAGGCCAGCGGTGAGGGGCTG
>JAAZNB010000570.1 GCA_012798515.1 Chloroflexota bacterium | reverse complement strand
GAGCTCCACGGCCAATGCGCCGTGGAGCTCCTGGATTCAACCGGTCAGGCAGACGAGCAACGCCTAGGTTAACTGCGCAGGCGCCTCCAGTAGCTGCTTGATGGTTTTCAAAAATTCCGCCCCTGGCGCCCCGTCCACGATGCGGTGGTCGATGGTCAGGCTGAGCGTCAGCATGGCGCGTTGGGCTACCTTACCCTGGTGGACGACCACTTTCTCGCGGATGCGTCCCACGCCCAGGATGGCCGCCTCAGGCGGGTTGATGATGGGCGTAAAGCCGTCGATGTCGTAGGTACCCAGGTTGGTAACCGTAAAAGTACCGCCGCTGTACTCGGCCGGGGTGATCTTCCCCGAACGGGCGCGTTCCACCAGGCGTTCGCGCGCTGCGGCGATTTCTTTCAGGCTGAGCCGGTTGGCGTTGAGGATGACCGGGACGATCAGGCCATCTTTGAGCGCCACCGCCAGGCCAATGTGGATCTCGGGCAGGATGCGAATGCGTTCCCCGTCCAGGGTAGCGTTGACGTGAGGATGTTGCTCCAAGGCCAGGGCACAGGCGCGCACGATCAGGTCGCTATAGGTCAGCGGATCGTGCTGCTTGAGCTGCTCGCGCAGCGCCACCAGGTCAGTTACATCTGCCTCGGTATGCAGCGTCAGCTGGGCCATGCTCTGCATGCTTTCCAGCATGCGCCTGGCGATCAGGGCCCGCGCGCCGGTGAACGGGATCTCTTGGGCGGCTGGTTGGCCGGCCGGGCCGGGCGTTTCCTCTTCCACGGCCGGGTGCGCCTGGCGAGCGGCGATGTAAGCCAGCACATCCTTGTCTGAAATTCGTCCTCCGGGGCCACTGCCGGTCACCTGGGCAAGGTCCACCTGGTTCTCACGCGCCACCCGCCTGGCCAGGGGAGAGACCAGGGCGCCGCCCGCCCGCCGGGGTGATTCCGGTGCGCCGGCCGGCGACGGGGAAGCAGTCTGCTCTCCCGCCGGCGCGGTTTCAGCGGGCGGCGAGGTCTCCACTTCCAGGCGCGCCAGGACCTGCTGTTTGTTGACCACCTCCCCCTGGGCAGCCAGGATCTCGGCCACCTTGCCGTCCGCCGGGGCCGGGTAGTCGTAAGACACCTTGGCCGCCTGCAGCACCAGCAGGACTTCGTCCTTCTGCACCCGGTCGCCCACCTGTTTCAGCCAGGTGACCACCACCCATTCATCCACCTCGCCCATTTCATCTGGGATTTTGATCTCCGCATAGGGCATGAAACCTCCTTAAGCAAGCGCCAATTCGCGCGCTGCGCCGGCAATGGCATCCATGGATGGCTGGACGAACTGTTCCATCGGCCGGCTGTAGGGGATCGGCACGTCGGGAACGGCCAGGCGCTTCACCGGCGGCTCCAGGTATTCCAGGGCTTCTTCGGCTACCAGGGCCGACAGCTCGCCGGAAAGGCCGAAGCTCTTGTAATCCTCATCCACAATCAACAGGCGGTGGGTCTTCTGCACAGATTGGATGACCGTCTGCTTGTCCAGCGGGACCACGCTGCGCAGGTCGATGACCTCTGCATCGATGCCTTCGGACGCCAGCTTCTCGGCCGCATCCAGGCTGCGGTGCAAGGTCAAGCCCAGCGAAACGATGGTGACATCCTTGCCCTTTCGTTTGACGTCCGCCACGCCGAAGGGCACCGTGTAGGCCTCTTCGGGTACCGGGCCGGTCGCCCGCGGGTTAGGCGTCATCCATCCCAGGCCCTGCGTGCCTTTGTGGAAGAAGTACATCACCGGCCCGTCGTCGCGGATGGCCTGGATCATCAGGCCCTTGGCGTCATAGGGGGAAGACGGCACCACGATCTTGATCCCGGGGATGTGGGCAAACATTCCATACAGGCACTGCGAGTGCTGGGCTGCGTCACTGTAGCCGCCGCCCATGGCCAGCATGACCACCATGGGCACCTTGACCGTGCCGCCCGACATGTAATGGATCTTGGCCATGTGGTTGATCAACTGATCGACCACCACGCCGGTGAAGTCGGCGAACATGATCTCGACAATCGGGCGCATTCCTTCGATGGCGGCGCCCACGCCTGCCCCCACGAAGCCGGTCTCGGAAATGGGGGTATCCATGATCCGTTCCGGCCCGAATTTCTTGAGCAGGCCCTCTGTGGCTCCAAAGATACCGCCATAGGCCCCAATATCTTCGCCCATCACGAACACGCTCGGGTCACGTTCCATCTCCTGAGCGATGGCTTCTGCAATCGCTTTGGATTGCGTTAGTAATCTCTCTGCCATGGTTTTCTCCTTATTTGATAAACCATCTTTTTGCAGGCCGCGCCAGCCCAGACGGCTGGATCGCCGCTGAAAAGTCGCTCAGGTTAAGCGAAGACGTTGTCCAGGGCTTCTTCCGGCGCCGGGTAGGGGCTTTGGCGGGCAAAAGCCTCTGCATCTGCCACCAGGTCGGTCATCTCGGCCTGGATGGATTCGGCCTCCGTATCCGTGAGCCAGCCCTGGGTTTTCATCTTTTCGCCCAGGAGCACAATCGGATCCTTCTGCTTCCAGTCCTCTTTTTCGCCTTTGAGCAGGTAGCCTTCTGCGTCGCCTTCGAAATGGCCGCGGAAACGATAGCAAACGGCTTCGATCAGGCTGGGGCCTTCACCCTGGCGGGCGCGGGCCACCGCCTCGCCGGCGGCTTCATAGACGGCGAGCACGTCTTGCCCGTCGACCTGCACAGCCGGGACGCCGTAGGCAGAGCCGCGTTCTGCGTTGCTCTTCACCGCAGTGGAAGCCTGCTTGGGGACAGAGATGGCATACAGGTTATCTTCGATCACTACCACCAGGGGCAGTTTCCAGGTCGCGGCCAGGTTCAACGATTCGTGGAAGGCTCCGGCGTTGGCCGCGCCTTCACCCAGGAAGGCCACGGCGACCCGGTCTTCGTTGCGTTTCTTCATCGCCAGCGCAGCACCCACAGCCTGGGGCAGGCCGGCAGCGACGATCCCGCCACAGCCGAAATGCAGCCCGGCGTCGAACAGGTGCATGTGCCCGCCGTACCCGTGGCACAGCCCCGTCTTCTTGCCGAAGATCTCGGCCAGCATGGGTTTCAATTCCACACCTTTGGCGATGATGTGGCCGTGCGAGCGGTGCGTCCCGGCCACGAAATCGTCTTTGCGCAGGTGGGCGCACACGCCGGTGGCCACCCCTTCTTGCCCCGTATAGAGGTGCATTTCACCAGGAACCGGCCCGGCAGCGATGTCGAAGGCGGGAAGTTTGCCTTCGTAATAGACGACTGCCAGGCGATCCTCGACGGCCCGGATCTTGACCATCGTACGATACAAATCCAGCGCAATATCTTTGCTTAGAGCCATCATTTACTCTCCTTTCGTCTTGCATAAACTGCCATCAAACGCTTTCCCAATCGGGACACAATCCACAAGGATGCTTCGCGAAGTCCACGGAGTTTTCATAGATTCCAGGAGATACTTACCGTTATTCAATTGTTGCCTACTTCAATGCGTTCGCCGTCTGAGTCCCCTGGCTTATACCTGTGGAACGCCCCCCTTCTCGGCAGGTCCACAGTAGCCAAGAATGCGCATGGTCCGGGTGGCATTCCTGGCCGTACGCATGATCTCCGGCAGCAGCTTATCGCCAGACTGGTGATAACGGCTGCCGGGTAGAGCAATTGCGACCGACGCTATGATCTTGCCCCCCGCATCGAAGATGGGGGTGCCAATACAGTACACGTCCGGGAAATACTCTTCCTTGTCCAGGCTAAAGCCCTGCTGGCGCACTTTCGCCAGGTAGGCCTTGAAAGCGGCTACGCTGGTAATGGTATGGGCGGTATACGCTTTCATCCCGTGCGTGTCCAGGAAACGATCGATTTCTTCCTCCTCCAGATAGGCCAGGATGGCCTTGCCCAGGGCCGTGGCGTGGTTGGCCTCGCAGAAGCCTACCTCCAGGGCCCGCACGCGCACCGACAGGGGACTTTCTGCCACCACGGCCGTGGTAATCTCTTCCTGATCCCAGATGGACAGGTACGTGGTCTCGTTGGTGATCTCTTTCAGGTTACGGATATTGGGGGTAAGGCTCTTGACCAGCTGGGCAGGAGAAGCCTTGCCTTGAATGGTGTAGCCGATTTTCCCGCTCAAACGGAACAGCAAGGTATCGGGGTCTTTAACGATGTAGCCACAGGCGACCAGCGTATTGATCAGGTGATAGCAGGTGCTCAGGTTGAGCTCAACCTGGTAGCTTACCTGTTTGGCGGTTAATCCGTCTGAATATTGGGCCAGCAGTTCGAGGATGTTGAGAGAACGCTGGACCGAGCCGATGAGATCGTTGGGAATTGCCTCAAGCCTGACGGTAGAAGTCATCTCGCGGTACATAAGAAAAGTGGACCCTTGTTGGGGAACAAGGGCAACAGTGACTCAATTATTTCAAATAGTGAAATATACTATTAATATTGGTTATTTAATATTATTATAGTAAACGTTAGGGGGGATTACAACGACGGTTTTTTCATATCCTGAAACAGGCGAGCGTACCCTTAAAAGCTTCCCAGGGGTCAATTGTATGTGCCATTCATTGTGCAGCAATCTTGATTCCAGGTAAATCACAAGCAAGCCTGGCCTGCCCTGGATAATTTCTTCCCCAACGGGGCGAAGTTTTTACCCAGAAAAGACTCCCCATTTCCTGCATTTTCATCTGGCCCGAATTCTGCCACAATGAATTCGCCCCTCTCACCGGTGATCACCCCCTGGCCGCGCCAGGAGGACACGGGGCGCCCCACCATAGTGGGCGCCAACGCCGGACGGCGTTCAGCCGCAACCGGCCCTTCCGGATTCGTGCAGCGAAAGGAATGCATCCATGTGGAAAAAAGCGCTCTGGATATACCTGGGTTTATACATTCTAGGGGTGGTGTATGTCACCCTCAACTCCATCGTGCAGGCTATCCAATCGGGGGATTTTCAACTCTCCACGCTGATCCTCTCCCTGCTGATCTTCCTCCCCGCCGGCGTGCTGGCCTGGGGGCTGCGCAAGGGCACGGTTTCTATCCTGCTGGTGCTGCTGGGGCTGCTCATCGTGGCCGTGCCGGTGGCCGGCATCTTGAAGTTCAATACCATGGGGCCGGACACCATCGGGAAGGTCCTGCTCTTCTTGCCCATGCTGGCCGGGCTGTTTTATTTCGGCTACCGGCGCGCGTTTAACCGCTAGCGCGCCGCACGACGATACGCCAGTACAGCCCCCTCTTACCATGCAGGGGGCTTTTGTGCCGGCCGGGGATGCATCTTCCAGGACCAACGCGTTTTTACGGCCAGTACCCCGTATAATTGAACGCAACAGAGCAACCTTGCCGGCCAGCTGTGGACGCGGCAATTTCTCGTTTCTCGCCCGTTTCACCCGGCCAGATGACGTCATAGAATGGAAACGGACATGCAATCCACACTCACCTTTCAAAACGATCAACGCCTGGCGTACGCCCAATATGGCGACCCGCAGGGCTTCCCCATTCTCATCCAGCATGGCCTGATCGCCAGCATCGAGGACTCCTCTCTGTTCGATCGCCTGCTCCAGGCCGGGGCGCGCCTGATTTGCATTGCCCGGCCCGGTTACGGGGCGTCTTCCCCCTATCGTTTGAACAGCTTTGCCCATTGGGCGGATCTCGTAGGCCTGCTCATTCAGGAATTGCAGCTTTCCCAATTTGACGTCCTGGGGATGTCGTCGGGGGCGCCCTACGGCTACGCCATCGGCTGCCAGTTTCCTCACCAGACACGCCACATCTACGTCTTCAGTGGCATCCCTGCCCTGTACGACGAGCAGGTCCTGTCGGACTGGCCTTTCGAGCCCCTGCGCAACCAGAGCATGGCCGAGCTGGAGGACCTGGCCGGACGACTGTTTTTCTCCGATCTGACCGCCGCCGATTTGCAGCGCAACGATATCCGTGATTCGAGCATGCACCACGGCTTCGGCGTCGCCCAGGACCTGGGTTTGCGGTTTGGCGAGTGGGGCTTCCGTCTGTCCGCGGTCAGCTCCAGGGTCTTCATGCGCCACAGCCGGGGCGACGAGGCCGTCCCCTACCGCACCGCCGTGTGCACGGCGCAATTACTGCCCCACTGCCAGCTCGAGCTGCTGGAATCCGGCCCCCACTTCTCCGCCAGTGCATTGGACGATTTTATCCAGGAGACGGTGGTGGACAAGATCAAGCCCCTGTAAACACAGCCCCGGCCGCTTTGCACCCTATCTCTACCCATAGAACCCAGTCATGGGGCGCATTACACGGTCCCCACCCCCAAACCAAGACAGGAACGGGGATTGGTGGTCACCAATTTCGAACCCATCCTTTGCCTATCAGTTGCCCATCACAGCTACAAGCCCAGCTTCTCGAAACGAGCGGTCGACTGCCTGTAGGTGAAGACGGCCAGGAGGGCGTACAGCAGGCTACCCGCCAGCAGCACGAGCAGTTGCTGCGGCGGGTGGGCCGGGTTGGTGGTGTCCAGGGCCATCTTCAAGGCCGGCGCCAGTTGAACCGCCGCCTCGGCCGCGACCACAAAGATGGTCATCACCAGGCCCAAGAAAGCCGCATTGGCCTCGATCCCGGCCGCATTTTCGGCGGGGATGAGCGTGTGG
>JAAZNB010000085.1 GCA_012798515.1 Chloroflexota bacterium | reverse complement strand
GCTCACCGGCAGCAAGGTGACCGGGCGGGTGATCGATACCAACACCGGCTCGGCCATCCGGGGCGCCACGGTGCAAATCAGTGGCTCCTACGAGAACGGCCAGGCGTTCAAGCTAAACCAGACGACGGCGGATACAGGCACGTTCGAATTCATCCTGGATGGCAAAGCCCAGGCAGAACTGACAGCCCAGAAATCCGGCTATGAAACACGATCGATGACAATCAATATCTCCGAGAAGCAGATTCAAGTGGGTGATATTTCATTGATGCAAGGAAATTAACGTCAGTTTGGGTCTCTTTTACCTCAGGCTGAATCGTTATACATTAGCACGACCATCGAGGCAAACCAATATGACCGCTGATCCAAGACTGCTGGCTGTAAACCGTGAGAACGCATGTATTCTCCTGGAGGAGGGGCGGCAGCAGTACAAACAACAACAGATCGCAGCCGCGCGGGCGAGCTTTAAAGAGGCCGCCAGCCTGGATCCATCCAACCGTGAGGTGTGGCTGTGCCTGGCGTCTGTTTCGACCGGGGAGGAACAGGCCGAGTACCTCAAGCGGGCTGCCCGGAAAGGCAAGAGCTCGCCTCTCCCCAAAACCAAAGAACCCCTGCCCAAGACCAAAGAACCCACCCCCCCGGCGCAGCCAGCGGTCCCCCCGGGTCTTTCGGTTCCACTGGCCAGGCTAAAGGCTTCATCTTTTTATACTTATCTCCCGTATACATTGGTGGGTATCCTCCTGGTGGTCACGGTGGTTTTAACTTCGCTGGCCGTCTACCGGGTGTGGAACCGCTTTGGCGTCTTGAACGACGGTTATACCCGCATCGATGCAGAGCAAGGCGGTAAGATCAACTACAAAGGTATGGCCGGCCTGTACGTGCCGTCCGGGTCGTTGATGCAGTCCGAACGCTTCAATCTCAGCACTCCCACCGAGGTACCCCCGCTTCCCGACCAGGATCTGTTTGCCCCGGTGGGCAGCCCGGTACAGGTCAACACCAGCGCCTCGGTCTTGCGCCAACCCATCTGGGTCGGCTTTCGCTATGATCCCGGCGCACTGCCGGCGGGTGCGGACGAAAAAGGTCTTCAGGTGGCCCGCTGGGACGGCAGCAGCTGGGAGTTCGTAGAGGGCGAATTTAATTACGACCAGAAGCTGGTGTACGTGCCGGTTACGCATTTCTCGGAACCCGTGTTTACCCTGGCCGCCTGGGCGCCGGCGGTGACTTCCACGGTCATGGACCAGGTGAAAGAGGCCAACCAGGCGTACTACCAGAGCCCCGAAGATGGCTCGGCCGCGGCCCAATACGAAAGCATTGTGCGGCAGTTCCAGTCTGCCGAACAGCTCAATGCCTTGAGCGCCAATGACCGCCGGGGGTACTGGATGGCCTGCAATATGTGGGGCGAAAGCTTGTACCGGGCGGGACAATACGACCAGGCCGGGGCGGCCTTTCAAACCTGTGTGGATACTGCCCTGGCCTCGGGCAGTGTCTTCGATTGGGGAGACCGCTTGCTGGCCAGCCCGGGGTACGCGTTGAATGCGCTGCAGAATCGTTATCCCCTGGGGACGGCCCTGGTCCAGGCGTTGCATACCCAGGCATGGGCCGCTTTCCTACCGGCAGACGAACTTACCCTGGCGGCGGAGTCCTTTGCCTGGCGTTATAACACACCGGTGGAATTGGATGACCTGCCCCAGGCCATCCGCAGCGAAATCGAAGATTACGAGAGCACCCTGGACCGCAATCCCTCCACGTCGATCTCGACTTCTCTGGACCTCCTGGTGCTTTCGCCCCAGGCGCAAATCACGGAAGTACTGCCGCGCACCATGGAACAGACCTTACTGCCTTTCGTGCAAACTTCCGGCATCGCGGATATCAGCAGCTCGGCCATCCAGGCGGACGCCGCCGGGCTACAGCCCATCCTGGAGGCGCTGCTGCGGCAGCCCGGGGCCAGCAACCGTTACATCAGCGTCCCGGCTCAGCCGGGCGAGGACCGCCATACCCACGCCCCCCTGATCTTGGTGCGGGTGGAGCGGGTATGGGACGGTCCCAACGGCCTGACCCACACCCAGCACGTGTTCACCATCTCGCACAACCCATCCACGTTGGGCGCGGCGGTAGGCGAGCCTATTTCTCAAGAGGCGGCTTACAAGTTAAACGGCAGCAGCCTGGAACAGGCTGTTACGCAAGACCGCTGGATCAACCTGGGCGCCACCATCACCAGCGCCATCCAGGCGGTGCACGTATTCAACGACCAGAGCCTGGCAGCAGGTAGTGACTTTACCTGTGCCTTGACCAACCTGAACGGTGTGCGCTGCTGGGGCAGCAACCAGTACGGCCAGCTGGGCATAGGTGACACGGCAGACAGCCTGGCGCCGCGAGACGTTCCCGGTTTGAGTTACGGCGTGCGCCAGATCGCCACCGGCGAGTCGCATACCTGTGCCTTATCCAGTGAGGGCAGCGTCTCCTGCTGGGGTAACAATAGCTCCGGCCAATTGGGCAACGGCAACAACGACACCCAGCTGTCGCCCGTGCTTGTGGCCGGCCTGGCAGAGCCAGTGGTCTCGATCTCGGCCGGAGCGATGCATAGCTGCGCCCTGACCGAAAGCGGCGCGGTCTACTGTTGGGGCAATAACTTATCCGGCCAGCTGGGTGACGGCAGCACCAACACTGCCTCTATCCCCCGCCTGGTGGCCGGAGTGAGCGGCGCGAAGGCAATTTCCGCCGGCGCATCGCATACCTGTGCCCTGCTGTCCAACGGAGGGATGAGCTGTTGGGGTTCCAATGAGCGTGGCCAGCTGGGCAACGGCGGCCAGCAGAGCAGCCTGCTGCCCGTCGACGTGCCCGGGTTGAGCGGGGTGGCTGCCATCACGACCGGGCAGGAACACACCTGTGCGCTGCTTTCCAGCGGCGGGGTCAAGTGCTGGGGGTTGAACGCCGCCGGGCAGGTGGGCAGCGGGTCTGGCGAGTCCTTCGTAATTGCTCCGGAAGACGTCAAAGATTTACAGTCCGGGGTGCTGTCTATCAAGGCCTTCAAAAACCATACCTGTATCGTAAACGCCTCCGGGCTGATGTGCTGGGGCTTGAACAACGCCGGCCAGATCGGGAATGGCAGCCAGGAGAACCAGTTCGTCCCGGTATTGGTCAGTGGAGCAGGCACATCCTTCGTGGGCATCGGCGCCGGCAGCGAGCATACCTGCGCCCGCACCGGCAATGGTTACATCTACTGCTGGGGCAGCAACAGCCACGGGCAGTTGGGGGACCGTTCCACGATTAGCAGCCTGGCGCCGGTGGCCGTGGTCGGCTTTGGCACCAGCGT
>JAAZNB010000084.1 GCA_012798515.1 Chloroflexota bacterium | reverse complement strand
CGGTCGCTGACGATGAAATCGTCCACGCGGGCCACGTTGGCCAGGTTGCGGTTGCGGATGTCCAGCATCTCGCTCACGATGGAGAACGACGCCCCCAGCCGGTCGGCGATGTCGCGCAGGTGCAGCAGGGTCACCAGGGTCCGCGCGTCGGCCGCCTGCACGTCCAGGCTGTCCGAATAGCACAACAGGATCACGTGGTCGAAGTCCTGGAAGGGGATGCCATCCAGCACCCGGCGGTTGGTGGTATCGCCCATCTGGTAAGACAGGCTCTGGTTCTTCAGCCCGGCCATGGCCGGCTGGATCTGCACTTCCAGGTCTTGCACGTCGGCTACCACCAAGGCGTGCGACCCGGGCGCCACATACGCGTCCAGCTCCCGCAACACCGTGGGGGCGCGCCAGTTCCAACCCAACAGCAAGGTGCATTCCGGGGCGTTGTGCCCGTTCGAAGCCGTCACGATGGCCTCCGGACGCACCCGGGCCTGGCCATCCGGGCCCAGGAAGATCTGGTCGTCGTCCGCGGCGATCAGGATCAGCTCATCGCCGGGTCGGATGACGGTGTCCATGGGCGGGTTCAACCGGCAGCCGTTCTCGGGCGAATACAGGCCCATCACCCCGTTGGTCTCGAAGCGGTTGAGCACCGCCCCGAAGGTCTCTCCCACCAGGGCCGGCTCGGCCTTGAAGTAAATCTCATCCCCGCCGAAGTCCAGCAGCTCGGTGTAGACCACCGAAAGGCCCGACTGGCGGCAGGTCTGGGCGATGATGCGGGCGACCAGGTCGCCTACCAGCACCCATTCCACCTCACCCTTGCCCAGCACGCGGGTGACGTCGATGTTCTTGGGGTCGCGCATCTCGGCCACGATCGAGAACGGCCGGGCGCGCCGCCCGGGATAATTGGTGATGGCCAGCACGGTCTTGATCACTTCCGCATCCGGGTCGTCCGCCTCGGGAGACAGCACGATGATCGACCTGGAGCTGTTCAGGCTGACGATCTCCAGATCAGCCAGTTCCATCGGGCTGCCCGAGCGGCACACCAGGCGCGTCCGCCCGCCAGAACCCACCTTGTCGTGCAGGGCGTCTTCCATCTCGACCTTGTCGTGATGGCCCATGATCACGATGCACGACCTGGGTTGGTTCTCGTTGGCTACCACCAGCTCACTGACGATGGTAAATACCTGTTCCGACCAGCCCAGGATGACGGTGTGGCCGCTTTCCAGCACCCGCGAGCGCCCCTTACGCAGCTCTTCCAGCTTGCCCTCGATCCCCGAAGCCAGCACGCCGATCAGGGTGCTGATGATGAAGATGCCTCCCATGGTTACCAGCAGCATGACGATGCGGAACCCCCAGCCGGTGTCTCCGCCCATGGTACCCGGGTCCAGGGTGCGCATCAGGCTGCGCCACACGGCCTCGCCAAATCCCAGGCGGGTTTCTCCCTCCGGGGTGAACCCGCCCAGGGTGAGCGCCAACCCGGCCAGCAGCACCACCGCCAGGGACAGCCCGCCCAGGCCGGCAATCAGCGCCGCCGGGCCACGTGAAAACAGATTATCGATGCGATAGCGCAGCTTCTCTTTCCAGTGAACCTCGTTGTTGTCCATAGGAGCCTCTTCAGTGTTGTCCAATAGGGT
>JAAZNB010000569.1 GCA_012798515.1 Chloroflexota bacterium | reverse complement strand
TTTGTTATCCTGTCTGTGTAATCAAATCTGGTGGTTGGGATCAATCAATGGCAAACCAATGTGATTCGAAAAGGGGTGGAGACCAGATCAGGGTCTATCAAATCCGGCTCCGGGGTCACTTGAGCCCAGCCTGGATGGACTGGTTCGAAGGCCTGACCATTACGCTCGAGGACAACGGGGATACGTTACTGGGTGGGCCGGTGGTCGACCAGGCGGCTTTGTATGGCTTGCTTAAAACGGTGCGTGACCTGGGGCTGCCGCTGCTCTCGGTCATCCAAATTGAACCCGACCCGGCGGATGCGCCGGACGGGATTGGGTAAAGGCCGGCAATTCGTTCAGGTGTTCGAATGCCGGATAGGAGGAATAGTATGGATACTCATTCAAAAAATGCCGTGATCGATGATAGGATGAAAACAAAACTGTCGACCTTGTGGATCTTTGTCCTGTTCAATTATCTATATTGCGACGTGGTCTCCCTGATGGACCCCGAGCTGCTCAAGCTGTATTTCGCCGGCCAGGTAGGGGGGATGAACATTACCCCGGGATTCTTATTGGGCGCCTCGATTTTGATGGAGATCCCCATTGCCATGCTGCTGTTGTCGCGAGTGTTGGGTCATGGCGCCAATCGTTGGGCCAACGTGGCCGCGGGCGCCGGCATGACTTTGGTGCAGACTGCGTCGTTGTTCGTGGGATCTTCACCCAGCATGTATTACCTGTTCTTCAGCCTGATCGAGATTGGGTGTACGGTTTACATTGCCTGGACGGCGTGGAAATGGTCAGTTCCCCAGGCGCGTCCTGCGGCGCAGGCGGAGACGGCCGCCTGACGTAATTCTGGAGAGCTACGCAAGAGGTGGGGCGTCTTTCAGCGACTTGAAGCAGTTGGAACGGATGGCTGTGATCCAAGGCGCCCGTGAACGCCCGGCAGGCGGGTAACCATCCAAGCCAGTCGATAGATTATAAGAAGTGTTGCGGGTGTGAAGCCCCCAGCACTTCTTGGTTTAAACAATTCCCTTTACAGAATTGATATGCTCTTTGGCTTATTTTTACCTGGCCTAATTCAAGATACAATGAAGGTCTGATTCCCTGGCGCACATTATCCGTAGACCACAGCGAAGGTGTTTTCCCACGTAAACCGGCTCATTTCCCACGCCAGGGCGCGGGGTGGTCTTCTTTTCCCATGGATTTGGAGGGAAAAACCCGTTATCCTGAACGTATCACCCACCGCGCCGGCCGGCGAGCGGAAAACCAAAGGAGCGCACAATGAACTACACCAGCTTCGTTGACGACCTGATCTATCGCATCACAGAATACAACAACAGCTTCAAAACCCCCGAACAGGAATCTCGTTACCCACAGGCGCAGCGAGAGACCTGGGCGCCGGTGGAGCGGCGCAAGGCGCTCACCCAACATTCGCTCGGCTGTGACGATGCGGAGTGTATCCGCCTTCTGGGGGCGTGTGGTTACGATGATGAACCGGTATCTTCGCAAACGGCCAGTACGGTACGCAAATGGTTTGAGACCACCAATGGGCACGTCTTTCCACCCCAGACCGACGTCCTGCGCCTGGCCATTTTCTTCTGTCTGGATATTTACGAAACCCTGCACTGGGTGCTTAAGGCCGATTTCGAAAAGTATCTCTTCGAACACGACCCGGAGTGGTCGTACCAGTGTGGGAAAGCTTACATCGAGATCCTGTCCCAGTACCAATCCGATTCTTCTCAGTCCAGTTTCGAAGCAGTGGTCAAGGATTACCGTAAACAATTGGACGTCGATGCCCTGTATCGCCTCTGCGAAGAGCATTGGAGAGTGGCTTCCTCAGCCGGGTACACCCGGCAGAGCTTTGTCACCCTGGTCGACGATTTCTTCCTGGAAAAGTTGTTGGGTTGTGAAAACCACAACCAGAAGATCCAAAAATTCGCGGAATACCAGCAAGAACTGGTAAAACAGGCCAGGTACGGCAGTCCCCAAGAGCAGGACCTCCTGTGGCGCAGCCGCAGTGTGTGGCAAAACCTGCTGGATTATCTGGATGATCTTTTTGTTGAAATTGAAAACATTCGCTTGAAGAACGCTGAGACGGAACAGGAATATCTGCTGTTGTTCGGGGACGGGATCCTGGCCCAGGTCGAGCTGGAGACCGAGATCACGCTGTTCGAGATGCGGAATGACCTGCGGCGCAAACAGCCCGAGTTAAGTACCGCTGAAATCGATGAGAAGGTCCACAAAGCCCAGGAAGATCTCCGCCGTCAAATCGACGATCTGAAGCTCAAGAAAGCTCTTGCCGATCACCAGCAGGCTTGCCTGGCCTCCTGGAAAGAATTCGGTGCACCGATGAGCCGGGGGGCGCTGAACGACGAAAGAGAGCGCTGCAAACGGGAGATTCGCGCCATCCGTAAACTGGTGCACCCCGACGTCTTGATGCATAACCCGGTATACCAATCATTGAGCGAGAGCCAAAAGAAAGAGCTGGAGGAAATCCTGCTGGACGCGCTCAAGATCAGCCCCTTCGAGCTGGGTTACCCGCCGAACTTTGCTTATCATGACATGCGCTCGTATGAGGGGCTGCGGCAGGTACGTAAACGGGTAGAGACCATCCTCAAGCTCAGCCAGATCAAGATCGACCTGGAGTACCAGATTCAGGGCGAGACGATTACGCAGCAGATCGACTGGCTCGACCGGGAAATCTCGCGCCTGGAGAACCAGGTCAACGCTGCTAAAGGTCAATTGACGGCGATGCTGACTGCACCGGAGGTACAGGCCAAGAAAACCCTCATGAGCGATGCGGACAAACAGGTGGTCTTCAAAAAACAAATGCAAGAGCGCATCGCTTACCTGACTTCCAAGCGTGACCGCCTGAGCCTGGAATGGGATCACCTGCAAAAGCTGGCGGAGGAGGGCGCTCATGGCTAAAAATAGCTGCCGGACGGCTATCGAGCCGGCGCGCACCCGGGCTCTGGCCGAGGTAAAACAGTTCGAGACTGGCCTGCTGGCAGAGGTCGCGGCGGAGAAAGAACTCGTTCCGGCCATTACCAGCCGCCCCCCGGGCTTCGTCAATGACCTGGTTTTTTGCCCGGACGGAGGCTCGATCCTGGCGGCTCAGGGACCGTACATCCGCCGCTGGGACCTGGCAACAGGTAAATGTCTCCAGGTGTTGGAAGGGCATGAGAATACGGTCGACGCGATGTGTTTGACGGCCGATGGGAATACGCTTGTTTCGGCGGCCCAGGATCACACGCTGCGCGTGTGGGACGTAAGCTCCGGAAAGAATGTCCACGTCTACCAGCATCAGTATCCCAAGAGCCTGGCCCTTATGCCAGGCGAGGAACAGGTCGTCGTGGGGGAATATAAATGGATCAGCCTGGTAGATGTAACCACCGGGAAGCATGGGCAGGCCTGGTCGGCTCGCCAGAACAATTTCGTCCATTCCATTGCGCTCAGCCCGGACGGCCAGGTGGCCGTGACCGCAGCTTTCGAAGGGCGCAGACTGAGTGTGATCGACATGCGCACCGGTCGTAGGATGTACGACCTGGAAGGACACCAGGGGCAGGTCAAGTCGGTGGCCATCAGTCCGGATGGTATTACCCTGGCCTCGGGCGCCTGGGACGACACAGTCCGGCTGTGGCACCTGCCGACCGGCAGCCCGCGGATGGCGCTCAACGGCCACAGCGACTACGTCCAGCGGGTGATCTTCACCCCGGACGGCAAAACGCTGCTCTCCGCAGCGCGGGACGGCCGCATCTGTGTGTGGGACGTGAAAAGCGGTAGCCTGCTGCATGTGTTGGCCGGCCACCAGTCGGCCGTCTTGAGCCTGGCTATCAGTCCGGACGGGCGCCGGCTGGCATCGGGTGGGTGGGACCAGGACGTTTACATCTGGGATCTGCGCGACAGGCAGGTATTGCAGTCCTTGCGTGGCTATTCCCGGCAGGTCCACTCCGTTGCTTTCCACCCCGGTGGGAAGGTGATGGTGGCGGGGAGCTGGGGCCCGACCTGCCGCAGTGACGACCACGCGCTGCGACTACTGAATGACCTGTCGACCGGCCAGTGCAACCTGGTCGTCCAGGAGGCTCACGCCATCGGTCCGCTGGCAATCCACCCGGATGGTGATATGGTGGCCGTGGGCAATCGTGACGCAATCATGCTGTGGAATGCCAAAACCGGCAGACATCTCCTGGACCTGTCCGGGCACTGGCGGCGGGTGCTTGCATTGGCATTTTCTCCAGACGGGCGCACGCTCATATCGGGCGGTGGATCCGAGCACGATAACCTGTGTATCTGGAACGCCCAGACGTGGGAATGTATGCTGGTTTCCAGCCTGCCCCACACGATCCACGCCCTGTCAGTTTGCCCGGATGGGGAATCCTTCCTGTCTGCTGAAGCGGCTCACGTCAGTCTTTACGACATCCACACAGCCCACCAGATCCAACAGCTGGACCTGGAGCCGGGGGCGCCCGCGAGCATCTCTGCCATGGCCATCGACCCAGGCGGGAAGACGTTTGTGACCGGAGGAGACAGGGACGCCCAGATTTACCAGTGGGACCTGGGCAGTGGCAAACGCTTACGCACCTTTGCAGGCCATCACGATCCTGTCCGCTCTCTGGCGCTCAGCCCGGACGGAAAAGTATTGGTCTCGGGAAGCCGGGATGGAACCCTGATTTTTTGGGACTACGAAAGCGGTGAGCTTTTAGCGACGGCATACAACGTGGAAACCGGTTATCTATGGCTCACGCCCGCGGATGCCGGCGCCCCGCACGGGTGGCTGTGGACCAATCGCCCCGACCTGATCTCCATGGCGGCCCTATCCAAGGCCAATCCCGAAGTCCCAGAGTTCGTGGCCGAAGGGGAAGCGCGGTTCAAGGAATACATGCGCCTGTACAACGATCGCGACATGGTCATGAAACGCATCTTCGCACGCCCACGCTACACAGAGCTGCTCCGGCTCAGGGCCGGGCAGATGACCCGCATGCAAACGCAGTCTATGACGGCAGGGGATCAGGTCCAACCACACTACCTGCCGCAGCCCAGACCGTAGAGGCCCTCCATGAACACTCAAACCACGCGGCTGGCCAATGATAATTACCAGCCTCTTTCACCTTACAAATTTTTACACCATCCGGACCGTTTGGCGCAGTTCTGGGAGCACTGTTACGACGTGACACCGGTCACGGCTCACCTGGCGCCCACCCTGTACTGTAACCAACGCTGTTACTTTTGCACTTACGGCCAGTACAAGGAACACGGCAAAAATTCGATGTGGCAGATGGACATCCGGGATTTGAAAGACTGCCTGGACCAGCTGGCGGAGAACGGGATCAAGGGAGTGATCTTCACCGGGGGCGGCGAACCGACTATTTACCCGCATCTGGTTGAGGCGATGGCTCATGCCAGGTCTTTGGGTTTGGACATCGCCTTGAACACCAACGGATACCGGTGTAGTGACGCACTTCTGGATGGGATCCTGCTCTGCCAACCCAGGTACATCCGGGTCAGTTTCAATAACGGGCGGGCGCTAACCCAGCGCCTGGTCACCGGGCGGGACAATTTCCAGCAGGTACTGGATCATATCGCCCGTATGGCAGAGCGGAAGGCCAGCCTGTCGCCCGCCACCGACCTCAGCGTGGGGTATGTGGTCAACACCGTCAACGTGCACGAAATGCTGGATTTTCTCCGCCACATCCTGGGCATCGAAGCCTCCGTGCGTCGTAAGACGGGTGTAGCCAACCCGATCTACAGCGTGCAATTCCGCCCGGTATCGAACTTCGAGCACAGCAAGTATGTGGCCGACGAGGAGCGGCTCGCTCGCCTGGCAGCCTACCTGGGGGAGCAATATGGGCAGGCGTACCGGGATGAACTGGAAGGCTTTTTATTCCAGGGCCAGCAAGCCTCGGTGGCCACCATGCAATTGGCCCTGGAGACGATCCAGACCCAACTGGTCCCTGCCCTGGCGCAGGATGGCGCTTCGAAGATCAAGATTGTCTACCCGGAGAGGAAATACACCGATCTGATCGCCCGCGCCGAAAAGCCCTATCCGCTGTGCCTGTCTTGCCCGTGGTATTTGTTTATATGGCCGGATGGGAACCTGTACAGTTGTGTGGAGTGGGCCGGCAATCCCCAATTTGCCATTGGCAACATCTTACGGGAGCGGTTAGCGGACGTCCTGGCCGGCCCGGCCCGCAGGGAGATGGCGGACAAGATCAATCAGGGCTATTTACACCACAAGTGTGTGGCGGTATGTGCGCACCATGAGATGAACATCTTGCTCAACCGGCTGTACGCAGATGGGAGGGAAAAGGCAGATGGGAACCTTGGCGATGTGACCGTCCGCCACGAAAATTTCCTCTAATAGAATCACCCTTGCATTCCTGAAAAAGCTATGCTATATTAAAGCCACTGACCGCCTGGGTGCCCCCCTCACCCAGACGGTCAGTGCTTTTAACTCGTTATTGTCTATCCAAATCAAGCCCGAGATTGCATAAAACTTTTCAAAGCCGCCACCACCTGGTCCTGATCGGCATCGCTGAGGCTGTTGTGGAAGGGCAGGCGCACCAGCTGGTCGCTGACCCGCTCGGTGACCGGGCAGGCGCCTTCGCTGTAACCGTACTTGCGCCCCATGTCCGACAGGTGCAGCGGCAGGTAATGGAACACGGAGATGATCTGGCGCTGCTTGAGGTATTTTATCAGGGCGCTGCGGGTTTCCAGGTCTGGCAGGAGCAGGTAGTACATGTGGTAGGATTGCTGGCAGTATTCCGGCACACTGGGCGCTTGAATGCCGTGGGCCACCGTCCAGTCCCGCAGCTGGGCGTCGTAATATTCCCAGACGTGCTGGCGTTTACTCTGGATCTCGTCGCGCTTTTCCAGCTGGGCGTACAGCACAGCGGCCAGGATATCGGATAGCAGGTAGCTGGAGCCGGCATCCACCCAGGTATATTTATCCACCATACCGCGGAAGAAGCGGCTGCGGTTGGTGCCTTTTTCACGGATGATTTCGGCCCGGTCGACCAGTGCCGGATCGTTGATCAAGATTGCACCGCCCTCGCCGCAGGACATGTTCTTGGTCTCGTGGAAGCTCTGGGTGGCCAGACTGCCGAAGGTGCCCAGGTAGCGGCCCTTGTAACGGCCGAACAGGCCGTGGGCGTTGTCCTCCACGACGGGGATGCCGTGGCGGGCGGCGATAGCCAGGATGGAATCCATCTCACAGCCCACCCCGGCGTAATGCACGACCACGATGGCGCGGGTGCGGGGGGTGATGAGGCTCTCCAGATGATTTTCGTCGATATTTAACGTGTCGGGGCGGATATCACTGAAGACGGGACGGGCACCCCGCAATACGAAAGCGTTGACCGTCGATACGAAGGTAAACGAAGGCACGATGACCTCATCCCCGGGCTGGATGTCCAACAGCAAGGCGGTCATCTCCAGGGCGTGGGTGCAGTTGGTGGTGAGCAGGGCCCGGGGCACCCCCAGGGTCTCTTCCAGGATGGTGTGACATTTTTTGGAAAATTCACCATCTCCCGAGACGTGGGAATTGTCGAAGGCGTGGGAGATGTATTCGCACTCATTACCAACCAGGGTAGGTTTGTTGAAATCGATCATTTGCGCACCAGGACTGTGAAATCGAACATGTTGTAGTCGTGCAGCACGGCCACGTTACGGGAGAAATGGGTCTTGCAATAATCGAAGTAAAAACACGGATCGGCGTAGTACAGGTCGGCGCGCATACGGTCGGCGTCGGAATACTTGGTCAGGAAATTGACCGAAAAGCCCTTCTGCCCGTGGGCGTTCATCTCATCCAGACAGCTGACCACAAAATCGGTCCACTGCGCATAGTCGGCGTCCTGCTTCATGTTGAATACGCCGCAGGCGGTGGCATAATCCAGCTCGGGGACGTCTTCCAGGCGGGCGGTGAAATGGATGCGCGGGTCAGGGTGCAGGCGGTTGCCTTCGGCGACCAGGCCTTCGACCAGGTCGTACCCCACGTACTGGCTGAAGGGCAGGTTGTGCTGGGTGAAGTAATCGACGAGGGCGCCGTAGCCGGAACCATAATCCAGGATAGAAAATGGCCGGGTTGAGTCGACGACCTTGATCAACTGCTCGAAACGCACCGCCCGGGTTTCTTCGTTGTTCCAGTCGACGCCCTTGGGGGTGGGGCCGTAATTTTGAAAGGTCTTGTTGAAATAGGAGCGGATACTGTCGTACTCTTCTTTGTAGTCCATACGCACCTCAATCTCAGATGGAATCCCGTGAGCCGGAAGACCGGGAAATAGGAGCGGCCGGCCAGGATGCCCGGCGGTTGCGCCTAGGCCTGGCCGGAATCGATATAGGAGAGCGCCTGGGGGCCGGTCATGAAGAGCAGGTCGAGGATGCTCACCTGTGGATCGTAAGGCGGGTACAGCTGTTCGTACTCGGGGTAATCGTAGTGCATGTACTCCAGACGAATCCCGGCCTGATCGAATTTCTCGGTTTCGATGTAATCCTGGGCCGATGGCCCGGAAATGTATTCGGTCGCCCCCAGGCGCACCAACAGCTGGATCAGGCGCTCGGTCTTGTGCCCGGTGATGCCTTCCAGGCTGGAAGAGCGCACGAATTGTGTATGCTGGATGCCCAGCTGGCGCGCCAGGTGGATGGTCAATGGCACGGTGAAATCAGCCAGCAGAGACGGGCGCTGCTGGTAGAACTCTTTGAGCGCCGGGGCGTAATGGTCAAAGTAGGGCGCCTTGGCATAATACGTTTGCAGGGTATTCCAATGCTTGACGTTCCATTCCTGCTTCCAATCCATGGGGATCTGGCAGATGGGGGTCTGGTTGGTCTCCAGGTTATTGGTCAACACGGGAATGGTGAGCCAGCGGCTGCCGGTGGGGGTCTTGATGCGGTTGCGGTTGCGCCAGCCGTTCTTATCGTATTTGACGTCGTCGTAGAATACGAACAGGTCGGCTTTGGCGATCTGGTGGAAGTAGCCACGCCAGGGGATGTAAGAGGGCTGCAGGACGACGACCTTCATGGCTTCACTCGGCGGAGGGGAGGTCTGCGGCGGTGATTTCGCCGATCACGTAAGACGGCCTGGCCATACTGCGGTCGAAGATGCGCGCCATGTATTCCCCAATGATCCCCAGGGCAAACAGCTGCGAACCGCTGAAGATGGAGATGATCGAGGCCAGGAAGGGAAAGCCGGGGATGCTACCCTGGGTCAGATAGGAGATCAGCACGAACAGGAAGACGGCGATGCCGAGCAGCATAAAGGCGAAACCCAGCCAGCTGGCCACCCGCAGCGGGACGGTGCTGAAACCGGTCAGGATCAGGATGACCTGGCTGAACAGCTTGGAGAAATTGTAATTCGAATTGCCATATTGGCGCGGTTCTTCGTCGACGAGGATGCTGGAGAACTGGGTGGTACCCCAGGAGAGCAGGGCGTCGATAATCACCCCGGGGCTCTGGTAGTCCACGAAAGCCTCGCGCAGGCGGGTGCGGAAACAACGGAAGGCGCTGATTTCCCGCACGGTGCGAATGCCCATGACGAAGGCCAACACTCTTTTACTCAGCCAGGAGAAGAAGTTGCGCCACAGCGAGTGGGGCAGCTTGCGCGGCACGCCATAGACCACATCGAAGCCTTCGTTCAGGCGCTCAACCAGCTTGTGGATCTCTTCCGGGGGATGCTGTAAATCGTCATCCATGGTAACCACGGCCTGGCAGGAAGCATTGCGGATACCGCACAACAGGGCGTTGTGCTGGCCATAATTACGCATCAGGTTGATGCCGCGCACGAAAGGGAACTGTTGGATCAGCCGGGTGATCACTTCCCAGCTGCCATCCCGGCTGCCGTCGTTGACCAGCAGGACTTCGTATTGGGGGCAGATGCCCGGCAAGACGGCAGCCAGGCGCTCCACCAGCAGGGGAAGGCTTTGTTCACTGTTGTAAACCGGGATTACGATCGAACAGGATGATATCTTTTCAGGCATACCACAGTCCAGGTGTTATTTTTAATCCAGAGTACATTGTAATTCGTTCGAATATGCGGCGACAATATCGAATTTCTCGGGGTCGTTGATACTCTGCACCGAGCGCTTGATCGAGCGGCACACCTCGCTTTGCAGGGCGTTGCTGGTGTGGATGGCCTGGGCGTATAGCGACCCGGCGTGCTGTACCTCGCCGATGTGCATGTAGGCTTCAGCAAACAGGATCAGCTCGGAAGGCTCCTGCGGGGCGTAGCCATTGCCAAAGGCCTCGTCTCCCAGGCGAGCTGCTTCGCTCCAATCGCCTTGCTGGCGGGCGAGATCGGCGCGCTCGTAGTAATAACACCAGGTGTGGGCCGGTTCATCGCCGAAAATGGCCTGTGGCGGACGGGCGGGCCCGGCCGGGTCGACGACGATCTGGCCCAGGTGCGAGATGACCATGGCGCTCTGCAGCTCGGAATGGATGGCCGGGTTTTCACGGTCGATGGCCGGGTCGAGAATGCGCACGCAGCCCGGAGGCTGGAACTGGAAAGCCAGGCCGCTGGAGGTGGTGCTGTTGAAAGAGGTCGTGCGGTAGGCTTGCTGCACAGGCAGGTTTTCTTCGTAGGCCTGGATACTGCGTCCCAGGCGTACCTCGGTAAAGGCCAGGTAGTATGGGATGTCGGTGGAATGAAAATCGGGCGCGTAGGTCCAGTTCAGCGGGGCGGTGAGTGAGTTGTCACTGTAATAGGCAAAAGGCAGCTTGTTGGTCATCAACAGGGTGCCCGGTTTCAGCTCCGGGGCCCGCCACACCAGCTGCCAGAACATTTCTTTTTGCAGATCCCATTCACGCCGGTAGGTGTTGCTGTTCTGGAAATGGGCGCCGATGCTCAAGGCGATGACGAGGGTCAACAGGGTGATTTTCTGAACTGGGACGCGCAGCAGCCAGTCGATCAGGCCCACGATTAAGAAACTGCTGCCCAGCATGAATGCCAGGTTGAAACGGTCCCAGGGATACTCCAGCTTAATGGGCAGGTCGGTGATCCAGAACGGCCACCCGGCAATGAGCAGGGTGAAGATGCCCAGCAGGATCAATTGGCCCGAGAAATACGTTGTGTGGGGCGTGTCGGCGTCCTGAGCGCCAGGCGCCAGGCGGTGCAGGTAAAACCACACCAGGGGCAGGCTGACGGCGACCAGTGCCCAGTACAGGGCCTGGTTGAGGACCCGCAGGTCTTCCAGGTTGGGGAAGCGGAAGACTTCGGCCCAGGCCAGCCAGCCGGAGAGGAAGGAATCCTGCAGAATGCGGTTGGCCAGGTGAAAGAGCAGGGTGAAGGGGGAGATGGTCGCCTGTTCTACCAGCACGGGCTGGTAGGTGGGGAATTTGAAGATGAAGACGCGCCAGAAGAGGAAGGCGGCCAGCACGACCAGGTACGGCAGCCAGTGTTTGAGCGTCTGCACCAGGCGCGTGCGCCAATCCGGGATGCTTTCAGACAGCAGGATCAAGATCAGGACCGGGCGCAGTAGATCCAGCCCGACGTAATATTCCGTCGAAAAGGTGCAAAAGGCGTAGCTGGCCAGGCCTAACAGGGTATACCACCAGTAGCGCGCCGGGCGGCGGATGGCCAGCAGCATCAGCCCCAGGGAGAAAATGTACATGGCGTACAGGATGAAGCCGTTGCCATACACCACCGAGATGGGCTGCTGTTTGAAGCCGGGATAGAGGGTAAACAGGATGGCAATCCAGGTGATCTGGCGGCGGTGCTGTGGCCAGAGCTGGAGCAGGGACCACCACACGGCGATGCCGGTTAGCCAGCGGCTGAGCAGGGCCAGGATCTGCCACTGGTAGGGGATGGATTGCAGGACTGAAGTGGTCAGGATGTAAACCCCGGCCAGGAAGGGGCGGTCGGTGGAGAGGACTTCGAGGATCCCGGGGATCCCCAGCTTATCGGCGAACCAAATCATCGGCCAGTCGTCCCAGTAGAACCCAAGGGCGGGGATCAACAGGCCGTATGCGGCAATGCAAAGGAAGAGTAATACAACTGGAAAGGTGAAAAACCTGGAAAGCCGTTTGAGCACGCGGTGAATAACTCCTCGTTAATGGGGTCGATTTGTAAACAGCGACTGAGCTGGGCCTTTTCGATATAACCACGAAATTGTACCACTGTTCTATTGGCTCCATCCGGGCAAGATACAGATTGCCCGTGCGCCGCGGCCGCCTTGCCCCGCGGCG
>JAAZNB010000568.1 GCA_012798515.1 Chloroflexota bacterium | reverse complement strand
CGCCGGGCGGCGAGTCATTGATGCCACCGTGGGCGGCAAGCTGACGGTCTTCCCCAAGCAGGATTACGAGGGGTTGTTCTGACGGCAATGATAGATGGCGTCCCGCGCGTTTCGGTGATTACACCGTCCTATAATCAGGCGGCTTACCTGGAACAGACCCTGACCTCTGTGCTGGACCAGGGATATCCCGACCTGGAGTACCTGGTGGTAGACGGTGGGTCCACGGACGGCAGTGTGGACATCATCCGGCGCTACGCCGGCCGGCTGGCCTGGTGGACGTCGGAGGCCGACCGGGGCCAGGCCGATGCGGTCAACAAAGGATTGGCCCGCTCCGGCGGGGAGATCATCGGCTGGCTGAACTCGGACGATTATTACCTGCCCGAGGCCATCCAGGCCGCCGTGCAGGCCTTCCGGGAAAACCCACAGGCCGGGTTGGTGTATGGCGACGTGTTGGCTGTGGATGGGCAGGGTGATCCCCTCAACCTGCTGCGTTACCGGCCCTGGCGGCTGGAAGACCTGATGCACTTCGAGATCATCGGGCAGCCCTCGGTGTTCTTGAGACGTTCTGTCCTGGAGCAGGCGGGACCTCTGGACCTGCGCTTCCATTTCTTGTTGGATCACCAACTGTGGCTGCGCATGGCCAGCCTGGCCCCCATGGTGTATGTGCCCCAAACCTGGTCGGCGGCCCGCTTCCACGCCCAGGCCAAGAATGTAGCCCAGGCCGGGTCTTTCGGGGAAGAGGCCTACCGCATCGTGGATTGGATGCGCAGCACCCCACCCCTGGCGGAACGTTTCGATGCAGAACGGCGGCGTATCTGGGGCGGCGCACACCGCATCAATGCCCGCTATCTGTCAGAAGGAGGCGCGGCCGGGAAAGCGCTGCAAGGTTATTGGCGCAGTTTCTGGGCTTACCCACCCGGCGTGCTGCGTGATTGGAAACGGGTTCTGTTTACCTTGCTGGCTTCCCTGGGGCTGCGCGGGGTGCGGCCCCTATACCTCAAGCTGCGCAAAGCCCGCCGCGCTTGAAGCCGTCTTTCGGAGAAACGCATGTTGGATTCGGTACAAGATAAACTTCACAAAGGTCTGCGCTATTTCTTCCTGCCGTTGGCTTTCCCGGGGCACTTTTTCCCACTGGCGTCCCAGGTCTTGACCCGGCGCAGCCTGGTACACGAACTGGCGCACCTGGTAGAGCACCGCCAGTGGTTCGAAAGCCGCCAGTTCCGCACGGTGGTGGATGTGGGCGCCTACATTGGCTCCTTTTCCTATGCGATGCACACCTTGCTGCCGGAAGCCCAGATCTACGCTTTCGAACCCCTGCCGGATCATTACGCTGCCCTGCAGAAGAATATGGCCGGTGTACGGCAGTTCCGCGCTTTTCATACGGCATTGGGCGAAACAGCCGGAAATGTGGATTTCTGGAAGAACGACTTTTCGGCTTCCTCCTCCGTATTACCCATCGGTGAGTTGCACACCCAGGCCTTCCCCCAGACGGCCGGCACGCACCTGGTCACCGTCCCGATGCGCCGGCTGGACGATTTCCTGCCCGAGATGAACCTGCGCTCCCCCGTGTTGTTGAAACTGGACGTGCAGGGTTACGAAGAAGTGGTGCTGAGCGGCGGCCTGGACCTGCTGCGCCAGGCGGATTACCTGCTGGTCGAGGTTTCCTACCATCCCCTTTACGAGGGGCAGGTCCTGTTCGACCGCCTGTACGATTTCTTGCGCCAAAATGGTATGCTGTTTGCGGGTATTTTTGATACATTATATTCACCGGTGGATGGCATCCCGCTACAATCCAATGCGTTGTTCGTGCGCCAGGTATCTGGTGACTGAACGGACGGCGTCGCCAATTTCTTGTGAAAACGAGGCTGGTTAACCAGCATGACCCACGCTGCAGATCCATCTGTACTGCCTGTACCCGCCAAAGCGGCGGCGAAAAAATCTGCTTCTATCTTACAGGTCGTTTTGATCCTGTTGGTCGCGGTGGCCGGCATTGGCATCCGTCTGTATGATCTGCAAGATCCGCCCCTGGATTTCCACCCGGCGCGCCAGCTCCGTTCGGCCATTATTGCCCGGGCAGTGTATTATCGCCTGGATACCACTGCCGACGCGGCCACACGCCAGCTGGCCCAGGACCTGGCCCAATTGGAAATGTATGAGCCGCCCATTCTGGAGAACATCGTTGGGTTTACCTATTACCTGGTGCACGGGGAATACGTGTGGATTGCCCGCATCTATAACGCCATTTTCTGGCTGTTGGGTGGGGCGGCAATTTTTCTGCTCGGGCGGCGATTGGCTTCCTGGTGGGCGGCGCTGCTGGGCACGGCGTGGTTCTTCTGCCTGCCTTTCAGCGTTTACGCCAGCCGTTCTTTCCAGCCAGAACCATGGATGGTGATGTGGATCCTGCTGTGCGCCTATGCGCTCTATGTTTGGTCGGATCGCCCGGGATGGAAATGGGCCATCCTGGCCGGCTTGAGTGGAGGCATGGCCATCCTGGTCAAGGTGGTGGCCGGGTATTTCATCGCCGGCATGGCCATTGGCGTGGTGCTGGCCACCCTGGGCCTGCGCAGCGCCTTGCGCAGCCGCCAGGTGTGGAGCATGGCAGCTCTGATGCTGCTCCCGGCGGCTGTGTTATACCTGGTGTTCAACCCTTCCCGTTCCGGTGAGTTCTTCTCGTTCTGGACGGTTTCCTTGTCCGGGTTGATCTTCACGACCAATTTCTACGCCGACTGGCTGGTGATGATGAACTACCTGGTGGGGCTGACCAACGTGGTGGTCGCCCTGGTGGGTATCCTCCTGGCCGAACGGCGTTACCGGTGGATGCTGGTAGGCGCCTGGGCCGGTTACGTGCTGTATGGCCTGATGTTCCCTTACCAATACACGACTCACGAATATTACCACTTACCGCTGGTCGGTCTGACGGCCATGTCGCTGATCCCGGCCTTGGATGTGGTGGTGAAGAAGATCGTGGAGCAAGCGGCTTTGTGGCGCCTGGCCACCGCGGGGTTGTTTGTCTTTATGGCCTTCTATTCGTTGTACGTGGCGCGTTCGGTGCTTTACGTGGATAGTTACGCCTACGAACCGGCCAGCTGGCAGCGGGTGGGCGAGGCTATCCCGGCTGGCCGTTCCTTTGTGGCCCTCACGGCCGATTATGGCATGCGCCTGCGGTACTACGGGTGGCGCGCCATTGCCGTCTCCTGGCCTTCGGCCGGGGACTTGAACCTGTCTGCGCTGCACGGCGACGCGCCAATGCAGACGGAAGACTATTTTAATGAAGTCACAGCGGGGAAAGACTATTTTCTGGTGACTGCATTTTCGGAACTGGATGCCCAGCCTGAATTGAAAGCAATCCTGACCACGCGCTACCCGCTCTTTGTGGACGGGGATGGATATGCGATTTACGACCTGGACCATCCACTGGCCCAAGACGGCGGTTAGCGCAGGTACTGGTATAATCGAGCACCGGAAGGCTGTACGATACATGACAACGTCTCACTCATTCCTGGCGCCGAGAAAAACACTTTTGTGGGCCCTCCTGGCTTTGATCTTCCTCCTGGGCCTGGGCGTCCGCCTGTACGATTTGACCGATGCGCCGTTGGATTTCCACCCTACCCGGCAGCTGCATTCGGCGTTGATCGCCCGGGGAATGTACGAACAGGGCCGCGCTGACCTGCCTCAATGGCAGCGGGACATGGCCGTCCAGCAGTGGAAGGCGGAGGGCCTGATCGAGCCCCCTATTCTGGAATGGCTCACTGCCCAAACTTATGCCTTGAGCGGCGCCGAGCAATTATGGGTGGCGCGCATCTATTCGATCGTGTTCTGGATGGCCGCCTCGATCGGCCTGTACCTGTTGGCGCGTGATCTCGCCGGCATCGATGGCGCCCTGGCCGGTTTCTTTTTCTTCCTGACCCTGCCCTATGCGGTCATTGCCAGCCGGGCATTCCAGCCTGATCCCCTGATGACCAGCCTGATCGTCTTTGCGCTGTGGGCCCTGGTGCGCTGGCAGCGATCTCCCAACTGGAACTGGGCCCTGGCGGCCGGCGGCCTGGCCGGGCTGGCAATCCTGGTCAAGGCGGTGGCGGTCTTCTTTGTGGGTGGGGCCTTCATCGGCTTTCTGCTGCTGGCCGTCCGCCCTCGCGACGGACTGCGCAACCCGCAGCTGCTGGGCATGGCGGCCCTGGCCATCCTGCCCTATGCTGTGTATCACATTTATGGCGTGTATATCTCCGGCCTGCTGCAGAGCCAGTTCAGCGACCGGTTTTTCCCGGAAATGTGGATCGACCCGGGTTTTTACCTGCGTTGGCTGGCCAAGATCGACCAGGTCATTGGTTTCCCCTGGCTGATCGTGGCCTTGACCGGTATCTTCGTCTTACGAGAGCCGGCGCAGCGTGGCATGCTCCTGGGCGCCTGGATTGGATATGCCCTGCTCGGTTTCACCCTGCCACACCACATTTCCACCCATGATTACTACAGCCTGCCGCTGGTACCTTTGGCCAGCCTGGGAATTGCCGGGGTGGTGTCTGTGACCCTGCGCAATTTACGCGGACCACGCTGGATGGTGTATCCGGCAGTGCTGGCCGTGCTCCTGTTGTGGATGGTTTATCCCGCCTACCAGGCGCGCACGGCGCTCAAGAAGGTCGATTACAGCGCCGAGGTGGCTAAATACCAGGCCATCGGCCAGGAACTGGGGCCGGGCTCGTCTGTGGTGGCGCTGTCGCCGGACTATGGCTATCGCCTGTCTTACTGGGCGTGGATCAATCCCAATAACTGGTTGTCCACTGCGGACCAGGACTGGCAGGCACAGATCGGGCAAGGGGTCGATTTTTCTACCTATTTCGAACAGCAGGCCGGCGGTAAGGATTATTTTGTGGTGACTTCCCTGGACGAGTTGGACCAGCAGCCTGAGCTGCGCCAATATCTTTACCAGCATTTCGCCGTGCTGCACGATTCAGACGATTACCTGATCTTTGAT
>JAAZNB010000567.1 GCA_012798515.1 Chloroflexota bacterium | reverse complement strand
TTGTGGATTACCCTGCTGGTGTTGACCTTCGTCTTTACCCAGGTAGGCCGCGGCCTGGGCATCCTGGACGATTACCAGAACCTGCCGGTGACTTCGATGATGGCAGCCGGGGACATCCCGCCGCATTTCCCCTTGGACCCCAAGATTGAATTCAGCTATCATTATTTTTCCCTGTTGTTCGCCTCGCAGCTGATGCGCCTGGCCGGTCTGCATGCCTGGAATGCCCTGGACATCGCCCGCGCCTTTGGCTTTGCAGTGTCGATCCTGTTGTGGGCGCTGTTCGTGCAGCGCGTTACGCGCAGCCGCCTGGCGGCTTTCCTGGCCGGGATGATGAACGTGTTCTCGGGCGGGACGCGCTGGCTGCTGTTGTTGCTGCCCGAGCCGCTGCTGCGCGCCATCTCACCTCACATCCAGCTGATGGGCTCGGGGCTACAGAGTGGACCGGACCTGATCACCGCCCTGACCAGCCCGTGGGCTTTCGAGGGCGCCGGACCCTTCCCCATCCCCTTTGCTTACCTCAACGGCATCAGCGCCGTGGGGGCGCTCACCTTCCAGAGCGGCACGGGCGGCATCGCCGGGATCATGGGTGGAATTTTGATCCTGACCCACAACCGCTGGCGCCAGGGGTGGGGATTTGCCCTCACCACGGCCCTGCTGGCCGCCGGGGCATTGAGCAGCGAGGTGGGTTTCCTGACCAACGCGGCCGGTTTTGCCCTGGTGGGGGTGGTGTACGTCATTCAGAACAGGACACTGCGCCTGCCGCGCAGCCTGTGGCAGTGGCTGCTGGCTTTTATCCCGGCCGGTTTGATTGCGGCTTTCCAGGGCGGCGTGCTGACCGGTGTGGTGCACGGCCTGCTCGCCGGGGCCGCCCCGGTCGCCCAGGAGGGCGGTTCGTACTTCACCTTTGGGTTCTCGCTCTTCTGGCCGCCGGCTTTCCTCTCCAGCCACCTGGGATTCCTGTCTCTGTTCAACCCGGCCCAGCTCCTGGTGGCCCTGGCCGAGATCGGGCCGATCGTGCTGGTGCTGCCCCTGGTGTTGGCCTGGGGAATCAAAGCGCAGCGCTCCGGACGTTGGTACGAGGCGGCGGCTATCCTGCTGCCGGTGTTCAACCTGGTTACCCTGGTGATCCAATACACAGGGAACGCCGGGCCGACGGCCCTGACGCGCGTGCAAGGAGCCATCTTCTCCATCTGCGCCGGGTGGGCGGTGCCGGTGTTGTGGCTGTGGGCTCGCCACCGTTCCGACCAGATCAAGACGTGGTCGGCGGTGTTGTTGTTCGTCACCATGTTTGGCGGCTTCGTTGTGTTGGGCACTGAAATGGTCTCGGCCCCCAAGCCCATGTATGCCCCCTTCATCGATACCCTGGACGCACGCATGGAAGCCAGGTACTGGAACAAGCTGGAACCGGATGCCATGATCTTCGATCCCACGCCGTTCCGCTCTCCGACGATCTTTGCCCGGCCGACCAATTCGCACATTACCTGGTACGTCGAGAAGCCGGAGTGGGAAAAGCTGCACGAGGCGCCTACGCCGGGCGCGCTGCGAGCGGCCGGGTTCGATTACGCCTATTACGACGCCACCTTCTGGGAATATCTCCCCAAGAAGTATCAACGGGCCATGGAAGACTCGTGTGTCGTGCTGGTTCACCAGGAAGAATGGAACGTAATGGGCTACGATTTTCGCCGCCTGGTCGACCTGCGCGGCTGCCCGGCGGACCCCGGAAGTTAACCTTTCTTTGCCGGCTGTGGTTTTCCGGCGCCTTCTCAATCTTCGAATAGCTGACGACAGCTTTACATGTTGGCCCACAAACGGGGCTACATCGTCAACGTCTGTTCGATGGCCGGCGAGCACGGTGTGCCCATGGAGGCCATCAACAGCGCCAGCAAGCATGGCATGATCGGCTTCGCCGACGCCCTGGCGCAGGAAGTCGCCGGCCTGATCGAGTTCATCTTGAGCCAGCCTACCCACACCCTGTATAAACGGGTGAGCCTGTTCCCGGTGAGCGAGTGGCATTAGGGTAACCCTGCCTGTATACCTTCACAAGGCTGCCTGTCTGCATGGGGCAGCCTTGTAATTTCATGGGCATTAAAAAGGCCGGGAAATCGACCGGGCTTTGGCGGGCAGCCTGGAATTCGCCGTGCAGGGGATGGATACCGCCGTGTACGATATCGATTAAAATTAGCCTATGACAAATACCGAGATGGCTCAAATATTTACCCGCATTGCCGGGTTGATGGAAATCAAAGGTGAAAACCTGTATAAGATCCTCGCCTACCGGCGGGCGGCCGAAAGCCTGACCGCGCTCGGCGAGGACATTCAAACGGTCTACCAGCAAGGCCGCCTGAAGGAAGTCCCCGGGGTGGGCAAGGCCATTGCCGAGAAGATCGAAGAGATATTGACCACCGGGCGCCTGGAGTTCCTGGAAAGATTGGAGCAAGAGGTGCCGCCCACCTTGCTGGAGTTATTGGAAGTGCCGGACGTGGGGCCCAAGAAGGTAGCCCTGTTCTGGCGGCAGGCCGGGGTGACCAACCTGACCGAGCTGGGGCTGGCCGCCCGGGCCGGCAAACTGCGCGACCTGCCCGGCATCGGGGAGAAATCGGAGGCCAGGATCGTGGCCGGCCTGGAGGCCCTGGCGCGGCGCAGCAAGCGCATGCTGTTGGGCACGGCTTACCCGATTGCCCAGACCTGGCTGGCCTGGATCCGAGATCTGCCCGGCGTCGAGGCGGCCGAGGCGGCCGGCAGCCTGCGGCGTTGGAAAGCCACCATCGGCGATTTGGACATCGTGGTCGCCTCGCGGGAGCCTGGCCCGATCATGGAGGCCTTTACCCACCACGCCGAGATCGAGCGCATCCTCGGCCAGGGTGAGAACAAATCCAGCGTACAGCTGCGCAGCGGCCCGAACATCCAGCTGTGGATCCAGCCGCCCGAGCGCTT
>JAAZNB010000566.1 GCA_012798515.1 Chloroflexota bacterium | reverse complement strand
GGCGTAGGTTGGCTAGAGCGATTTGGCAAAATGCGCCTCTCCATCGCGGTGGCAGGCCACCCCGGCGCCCCGGCCGGCCGTGCCTGAAGCGAAAGCCAACTTTCACGCTCCCGGCCGGATCACCGGGTATGCTTGCGCCAGTATAGCCCCCTGATCAACAAAGGTGATTTCCAGCGATTGGGCTGTTACTGCCTAAACCAAGCGCTCAATTCAATACTTGACATATACGGCCAATATACGTATATTATACATAGAACATGTGTGCAATTCATGACCTGGGAGAGGCGAGCTCTGCAAAGCGCCTGGCTGCCGGGATTGGGCTGGAAAACGAATAGGAGCAAATACCATGAGTGGAGTACGAGTCTTGGTGGGCACGCGTAAGGGGGCATTTATCTTGAGCTCGGATGCACACCGCCAGCGCTGGGAGGTGAGTGGACCGCATTTCGGGGGGTGGGAGATCTATCATCTCAAGGGCTCACCGGCTGACCCGCAGCGCCTCTACGCATCCCAGTCTACGGGCTGGTTCGGGCAGCTGATCCAGCGTTCGGACGATGGCGGGCAGACCTGGCAACCGGTGGGCAACAAGTTCGAATACGACGGCGTGCCCGGTACGCACCAATGGTACGACGGCACGCAGCACCCCTGGGAATTCAAACGTGTGTGGTACCTGGAGCCTGCCCCGGACGACCCCGACACGGTCTACGCCGGGGTGGAGGACGCCGCCCTGTTCCGTTCGCGCGATGGGGGACAGACCTGGCAGGAGCTGCCCGGGCTGCGCAGCGCCCGGGGACAACTATGGTCGCCCGGGGCGGGCGGGATGTGCCTGCACACCATCTTGCTGGATCCCAGGAACCCGGGGCGCATCATCACGGCTATTTCAGCTGCCGGTGCCTTCCGCTCGGATGACGGCGGGGAGACCTGGCGGCCGGTCAACCGGGGATTGAAATCAGATTTCGAGCTGCCCGATCCGGACGCCCAGGTAGGGCACTGCGTGCATAACCTGGCCATGCATCCCTCGCGACCGGACGTTTTGTTCATGCAGAAACACTGGGACGTGATGCGCAGCGACGACGGCGGCGGCCAGTGGTACGAGGTCAGTGGGAACCTGCCCAGCGATTTTGGTTTCCCCATTGGGGTGCATCCCCACGAGCCGGAGACGGTGTACGTCATTCCCATCAAGAGTGATTCGGAACACTATCCGCCGGAGGGCAAACTGCGCGTCTATCGCAGCCGGACAGGGGGCAACCAGTGGGAGCCGCTGACAGTTGGCCTGCCACAGGAAGATTGCTATGTCAACGTGCTGCGCAGCGCCCTGGCTTTCGACCGCCTGGACTCAGCCGGGGTGTATTTTGGTACCACCGGCGGGCAGGTCTACGCCTCCGCGGATGGGGGCGATCACTGGGCGCCGATCGTCCGTGACCTGCCGGCCGTGTTATCGGTGGAGGTGCAAACGCTGCCATGATTCGTGTCACTTTGCCGACCCATCTGCGCAACCTGGCGCACGTTGGCTCTGAAGTGAGCTTTGCCATCCAGGGCCCCGTGACGGCGGGGGCCGTACTGGACGCCCTGGAGCAGGCCTATCCGGTCCTGGGCGGAACGTTGCGTGATTACCAATCCGGGCAGCTGCGGCCTTTTATCCGCCTGTTTGCCTGCGGGCAAGACCTGTCGCACGAGCCAATGGAAGCGACCTTACCGGCGCAGGTAGCGCGCGGGGAAGAGCCGTTGCGCATCGTGGGCGCTATGGCCGGCGGTTAACCCCTGGAACGGCGGTGAAGGACGCGCAGCGCCCGCAATGTGATCCATTTGCTGGGCTGGCCGCGTTTCTCCACATCCGCCCAGGTCTTGCTGTTGAGGGTATTGCCCAGCTTCCAACGGCCGCGTGCGTCTTGTTTGTCCAGAATGAAGCGGAAAGCGTGATCCAGGCGCGGGTCATCCCCGTAACCGGCGTCGACCAGCGCGGCCGTGGTTTCCAAAACGTCACTCCAATAGCTAAGCGGAAAACCGAATTTGAACCAGGTAGAACTGACCCGGTTGGTGTAGGGATAGTCGGCCACGGCCGGGTCGCGGCTGAGCAGGAAGGCCGCGTTGGCCTGGATGGCGCGCTCCACCAGGGGGGTACGTTGCCTGGCCGGCACGGCGTTGAGCGCTTTGAGCGCCTTGACCGCCCCCCACCCACAGGGTTGGCCCTGGTTGATCCCGCAGGCAAACCCCGGGCCGCAAGTGCCGGAGGCGTAGTATTCCACCTGGCCTTCGCCGGTAATGGCCTGCGCCAGCCATTGCAGCGCCGACTGTACCCCGGGATGGTCGCTGAATCCCAGGTTGAGCAGGGCATACAACAGGTTGCCGTTCAGGCAGAGCAGTGCGCCGCTGGGGACAGGGACCTGGTTGCCGGAGAATGCGCCATTGGCGGCCAGGGCATGTCCCAGCAAATACTCGCAGCCGCGGCGTACGATGGGGTCGGCCGGGTCGGCGCCCAGGTCGGCCAGCAGCAGCACCTGCCACACGGTGCCGCGGTATTTGGGCGAGTAACCTGAGCCGGCCTTGGACCAATAGCCTTCCGGCGCCTGGGCGGCCAACATATCCGGGACCGGGCCGGTGGCCATCACCGCCGCTTGCGCCTGGCGCAGCTCGGGGTCCTCGGGCGGGCGACCCAGCAGATCTCGCAGGGCGAAATAGCGCACCCCCGGGTTGGCGGTGTCCGGT
>JAAZNB010000565.1 GCA_012798515.1 Chloroflexota bacterium | reverse complement strand
CGGCCGCAGAGCACAGCGCCGGGATGGGAATCCCCCACATCTATTAGCAGGTCGGGCTTCCATTATTATGCCCGCCAGGGTACGCCCGACCGAACACGGCCGGCAAAGGATGCCGGCTTACCGGCCCCGTCTCAGGCAATCCCCCAAAGCTCCGTCCGGGAATGTGAAAGTTGGCTTTCGCTCCGGGCGCTTTCCGGCCGAGGCGCCGGGGCCGCCATCCTCCGCCCCGGAGGGGCATGTTTCGCCGGATCGCTCTAGCCAACCTACGCCGGGCCGGTTTCCCCCAGTCCGCAGAGCACCGCGCCGGGATGGGAATCCCCCACATCTATTAGCAGGTCGGGCTTCCATTGTTATGCCCGCCAGGGTACGCCCGACCGAACACGGCCAGCCAGGGGAGCCGGCTTACCCGCACCATCTCAGGCAATCCCCCAAAGCTCCGTCCGGGAATGTGAAAGTTGGCTTTCGCTCCTGGCGCTTTCTGGCCGGGGCGCCGGGGCGCCATCCTCCGCCCCGGAGGGGCGTGTTTCGCCGGATCGCTCTAGCCAACCTACGCCGGGTCGGTCTCCCCCAGTCCGCAAAGCACGGCGCCGGGCCTTCGTCCGGCCCGGACGCTTCAATCCGGGGCGTTTTCCCCGGGCAGGGCGGGAGAACCCTGGACCAGGCTCTGCCCCGCGTCTGGGGGCGGGTCGTAACGCGCCTTCAACTCGGCCAGCCGGGCCGTGCAGGCCCAATCGGCCTCCGCCGGCGCCCCGGCGGAAGCGTATACCCGCAGCGAGAGCGGCAGGCTGAAGGTCTGGCGGTAGAAGGCGCCCAGGCGGTAGCCATCGGCCTGCGCCTGGTAACACCAGTGCTCGCCGTTGAGGATCAACTGCCCGGGGACCCACAACAGGTCGCGCGGGGCCAGCTCGGCCAGTGCCTGGGGATAACGCCCCTCGCGGGCGTGATAGCGCTCGAGGGCGGTCTGGATCTGCCCGGCGCGGGCCGCAGTCAGGTCCAGGTAAGAGACCTGCCAGCCCAGCCGGAAGGCGCCGGTCAGCGCCAGGGGCGCCAGGACCATAAAGCCCAGCCCGGCCAGGCGCCGCCGGCCGTCCAGTTTCACGGCCGCCAGCATGCCCACGGCAATGGCTGCCGGGCCGGCCACCAGGATGGTAGTCACGCCATTCAGGCCGTCCCGGGCCTGGTCCCACAGCGAGGCCCAGAAAATATGCGCGGCCAGGCTGCCCACCAGCAGCACGGCCAACGCCAGCTGGGCAAACCCGGCCCGGCGCGCCGCTCCACTGGCGGCGCTGTACACCAGCACGGCGGCCAGGGCCACCACCAGGGACGGGTATAACAGCAGATAGACGCCTGCCAGCGGGGCCAACCCGGCCGGAGTGGCCCCGCTCTGCACCCACCAGGTATCGGCGACGCTCCAGGCCAGGAGGGCCAGGCCGACCCAGGTGATACGGCTGCTGCTCTGCAGGGCCGCCCAGGCCAGGGCCAGGAACAGGCCGCCGGCGGCCAGGTACACGCCAAAGGCCAGGTTCTGGCGGGTGACCAGGGCCACCAAACCGCCCTGGGCGACCAACAAGGCCGCGGCAGTCCAGCGTTCCCCGGGCGACAGCCGGGGCCAGGCATCCAGGTTGATCAGGGTGAGGGCCAGCACCCCCATGGCCGCCGGGGTGAGCAAGGCGGTGAGCTGCGCCGGCTGGTAAGGCACCCGGCCTTCCAGGGCGTAGCGGCCGGCCAGGACCATCAGGTCCAGCAACAGCCCGACGGCCAGCAGGAAGAGCAGGTAATGCGGGGCAGTCTTTCCCGGCCGGCCGGTCTGGCGCACAGGGATACCGGCCAGGATGACCAGAAAAACGGGCAAGATGCCCAGCAGGGTCAGGGACGTCAAAGGCATAACGCTTCCCCCTTTCTTGCCAGCGCGGCGTCGCCGGAGAAAGTTTACCTGGTTTTGCCCTTCCCCGGGCAGCGCCGGGCGCGGGTTTCCAGGACTATAATGGCAGGGTCATGCAGGGCGATATGTCCATTTGAGTATAGGAAGAATCCGGCCGCCTGTCAACCGGTCCGGACAACGCCCGCGCTACCGCGCATTTCTCCGCCCGGCCTGGACGAGCGCCTGGCGTAGGTCGACTTTCCCCGTCTGGCACGGAAGAATCATCATTACAGGGCGCCCGGAGCGGGCTGCCGTGGAGGACCTGGCCGTGTACGCCATCCGAGCGGCCGGGGGAGCCCTGCACCGCAGCCGGTATGGGCCGGCCGGGGCGCCGGTGAAAATCGGGCGTTAACAACCCGGCTCTTCCACAGGCCCTGCTGGCCCTATGGCCGGCCAGATCCCCTCTTTTTTCTTGCTCAAGTGAATGCCTGTAAAACCCGCCGTGGATTCCTCAATCGCCGGAGAGCGCCAGGGGCGGGAAGCGCAGCAGGACGTCCCGGGCGGCATCGCTGACCCACACCGAGCCGTCCCCGGCCACGGCCAGGCCGCCGGGCCGGCCCAGGTCCTGCTCCCAGCCCTGCAAGAAGCCCCCCGTGGCGTCGAAGGCCAGCAGGCGCGGGCCCTCGGGGTCGCTGAGCAGCACTGTCCCCTGGCGCGGGTCGACCGCCAGGTAGGGCTTGTTCTCCAGGGACTGCCCGTACCAGCCGGCCACCTCCCAGGCGCGCACGAACCGGAAGGCCAGGCCCGCGGCCGTGACCTGCGGGGCGAAGACTTGCACGCGCCGGTTCCAGGTGTCGGCCACGTAGACCTGCCCGCCGGGGTCCACGTCGATCCCCACCGGTTCGTCGAACTG
>JAAZNB010000564.1 GCA_012798515.1 Chloroflexota bacterium | reverse complement strand
GGGCCATGCAGTCAACAAAGGATTTGAGCATCAGCATGGCAAACGCCAGACAGGTCAAGCCTGCCAGGGTTCCCCATAGGGGTATATCATGCCCCGAAGGGGTAAAAATGGCCAAATTCATTCAGCAGGTCGGGCTTCCATTATTATGCCCTGTAGGGGTACGCCCGACCGAACATGGCTGGCCAGGGATGCCGGCTTCACCGCATCGTCTCAGGTATACCCCAATGATCCGCTCGGGAACGTGAAAATGGCCGCCGCCCTACGCTGGCACGTTTGCTGCGACCGGGGCCGGCACGACCGGAAAAAGAGGTGCGTTACCAACGCACCCTACAGAAGAAATCGCCCTACCCGCCCCGCCGGGGCAAGGGGAGTTCATAACACCTTCTAGAGCTGGTTCCCGAGGCACGCCCGGGGAAAAAGGAAAAGAAAATGGCCCTCTACGACATTCTCCCCCTCCAGCCCCAAGATCAGGCCTGGGTGGCGCGGGTGGTATGCGCCCAATGGGGCGCCGAGATCGTGGTGGCCCACGGGCAGGTGTTTTACCCCGCCCGGCTGCCCGGCTTCTGGGCGGCCCATGACGAGCAGTGCCTGGGATTGGCCACCTACCAGGTCAGCGGGGTGGAATGTGAGCTGATCACCCTGGACAGCCTGGTTCCCGGCGCCGGCGTCGGCACGGCACTGGTAGAGGCTGTGCGCCAGGCGGCCCGCCAGGCCGGCTGCCGCCGCCTGCACCTGATCACCACCAACGACAACCTGAATGCCCTGCACTTTTATCAGAAGCGCGGCTTCCGCCTGGCCGAGCTGCACCCCGGCGCCATCCAGGCCGCCCGCCGGCTCAAGCCGTCTATCCCCCTGCTGGGCGAGGACGGCATCCCCATCCGCGACGAACTCGTACTCGAAATGTACCTCCCCGAACAGGACTGACGCTCAACGGGTGTTGCCCAGAAACCGGGTCGCAGAGAGGGTCCGGCGGCCCCAAAATCGAATCCTAAATAGGATTGCATTTATCGATTACAATTAGGCGATGCAAACGGATCCACACGGCAGTTCCCACTGCCAGAATTTGAAAGGAACGGGATTGAACAATCGCGTCCGCATTGGTTGGAATATGATCTTCAGACGATTCGCTCTCCCTTTAACCATCTTTATCATTCTGCTCACTCCGGCCGCGCCGGTGGCGGCTCAAAGCGAGACCACCGGGCCGGACGAGCCTTACGGCGGTCTTCCGCTATGTTTACCGGATGCCTACCTGGCCGACCCGCAGGACTGCCTGCCCCTGGGTCCTTCTCAGGTATTGACCGACCAGGTCAAATCGGGCATCCCTTACCCGCAACTGCCCATGCAGGTGACCAAACCCAGCGCCAGCCTCAATGAGCTGGAGCTGCGTTACGCCCGCATCGCCATTCCCAACGAGGAACAGGCTTACCTCTATGGCTCGCTGGAAAGCGCCGTGGCCGGTGAAAACCCGCTGCGCTACATCTCCGGCGGCTTGCTGCGCTACGTTGCCTATACCAGCCAGGTGGACGTCGGTGGCGGCCATTACGTCCAGCTCCAGTCGGGCGAATGGATGCGCGCCTCCCCCGGGGTCACTTATTCGACCTTCCAGGGCCTGCTCTTTCTCGAGACGCCCAAGACCTCTTTCGGCTGGATCGTAGAAGATACCCAGCCGCAGACGGCCGCCGATTTCCAGGCGCCCTTCAGCGGCGATACCCTCACCCGGGAGACCCTGGTGCAGATCTACGACGTCCAGCGGGTCGGTGAGGTGGATTGGTACATGGTGGGCCTCAACGAGTGGGTCCAGCGCCGCTACATCCGCCAGTTCGAGATCAGTACCACCCCACCCAAGGGGATGACCGGTAACCGCTGGATCGAGATCAACCTCTACGAACAGACCATGGGGGTGTACGACAACGGCCAGCTGGTGTTTGCAACCCTGATCGCTTCGGGGCTCGATCCGTTCTTCACCCAGCCCGGGTTGTTCCAGATCTACGAAAAGAAGCCCGTGGAGACCATGACCGGCGCTTTCGAGGCCGACAAGTCCGATTACTACTACCTGGAAGACGTGCCCTGGACGATGTATTTCGACCAGGCCCGCGCCCTGCATGGCGCGTACTGGCGCGCCTGGTTCGGCTACCCGCAGTCCCACGGCTGCGTCAACCTGTCCATCGGGGATTCGCGCTGGCTGTACGATTGGGCCAACGTAGGCGATTGGGTCTACGTGTGGGATCCCTCCGGACAGACCCCCACCGACCCCAGCAAGTACACCGAGGGCGGCGCCTGATCGCTTCCTGTGAACTTAAAAAACATCCTGTCCGGTGTGGACAGGATGTTTTTTTATCACGGTTACCCGGGCCAGAAGTGCTTACAAAATCACCCCCGCCTGCCTCCGTTTTCGAGAAACAAAATGGGGGAGACTCGCCCGGTTAAGCACGCCTGGCCGGCGGTGAAAAAGCAACCCCTCCATTTTCCAGAAGCAACCTGGCGTAGGTCGGCGGGCCGACCGGGGCGCCGGGGCTGTGTGCCTTCGCGACCGAGGAGCCCTTTCTTTCAGCAGGTCGGGCTTCCATATCATGCCCCGAAGGGGAATCGTGCGTGGTCAGCCCTCTGTGCGGTTGGGGCTGGGCGGCATTCTGCGAGCAGCCGTGATCTTGCGATCCGGTAAGGGGTAACAGCCGCCCGATCCTTCTGCAGTTCGGTGTTTCCCGAACTACACTGATTAT
>JAAZNB010000563.1 GCA_012798515.1 Chloroflexota bacterium | reverse complement strand
TGGCCGGCTGGGCCATCGGCCACCTGTGCGGCTGGTATCCCCAGGAATGGCAGGCGCAGGTGCGCCGGGTGCTGGACGAGATGCAGCGTGTGACCCGTCCCGGCGGGCACGTCCTCATCCTGGAGACCCTGACCACCGGGGCCGAGCGCCCGGCCCCACCCAACGCCGCCCTGGCGGCATACTACGCCTGGCTGGAGCAGGCCTGGGGCTTCCGGGCCCAGGTGCTGGCCACCGATTATGCCTTCAACGACGTGGAAGACGCCGTGCAGCGCACCGAGTTCTTCTTCGGCAGCCAGCTGGCCGGCGACATCCGCCAGAAGGGCTGGCAGCGCCTGCCGGAATGGACCGGCTGCTGGAGCCGGCCGGTCTAGGTGAGCAGCCGTGCCAGGCTGTATTCGTCTACGTAAACGCCGTCTACCCGCATGCTGTGGCGCAGTGTGCCTTCGATCTCGAAGCCCATCTTGCGGTATAGAGCCAGGGCGCGCTGGTTGTGCGTCATGACGGTCAGCTCCAGGCGGTGGATGCCCTGCTGGCGAGCCCATTCTTCGGCGGCCTGAAAGCAGCGCGTGCCCAGTCCCTGGCCGGTGAAGGCTTCCAGGATGCCGATCACGATGTGCGCCTTGTGGCGCACACGGCGGAAGGCGCCGCGCTGGATGGACAGGAACCCGGCCAACCGACCGGCCTCGTCCGCGGCGACGAAGATCATGCCTTCGTCTTTGTCCAACAAAGAAGTGATGCGTTGGTGTTCTTGCTGGGGGTCGAGCCGGCGCTCGCCGGGCTCCAGCAGCATGAAACGGGTCTCCTCGTCCAGTTGCAAGCGCAGCTGGATAAAGGCCTGGCTGTCTTCGGGGGTGATAGGGCGGACGTGCATGGGCATAGGCTCCATTGGGTGTAGGGATCCGGGTCTCTGCCAGGATTATACCGGTAGATTGTTCGATCCATGTTAATGGTAAATTCTTTTACAATGGATGAGAATGATGATAGAGCTGGATTCTGACCAGCATAGAAGTACAGTTGTCTTGCATCCCCTGGATATACCTCACGAGCACGGCTTTCGTTTGAAATTCGTTTACAATTAAAGAAGTGACTGTTCCAACCGAGGCGATAGAGTCTCCCCGTCCTCCGCAGAGTTGCTCAAAGATATGTTGGCACACGACCATCATTGTCTTGGTAATAACCTCCTGATTTGAAATACCACGGTGAGAGATGAGTGCATGAAGATTGAGACGATTCACCTAAAAAACTACAAAGTATTCCAAGATGTCACTTTTCAGGATCTTCCCCAATTCTGTGTGATCGTCGGCGCTAATGGGACCGGGAAAACAACCCTGTTTGACGTCTTTGGCTTTCTCAAGGATTGCCTGGCCTATAACGTAACAGTGGCTCTACAAAGCCGCGGTCGATTTCGTGAAGTGGTCTCCCGCGGGCATGAGGATGAATCGATTCACATCGAGCTCCAGTTCCGTCTTCAAATCAGTGGGATTGAGCGCCTGGTTACCTATGTTTTGGAGATCTCTAGTAATGGGGGTAAGGCAACGGTTGAACGGGAGATTCTTCGTTATAAACGTGGGCCGTATGGTTCCCCATTCCACTTTTTGGATTTTAAAAGGGGAGAGGGATTTGCGATCACCAATGAGGAAGATTTCAACGTTCCCGATGAAGATTTACGACGTGAGTATCAGACCTTGAATTCCATGGATATTCTGGCGATCAAAGGGTTAGGGCAATTCCAGCGTTTCAAGGCTGCAAACAGTTTTCGCCAGTTTATCGAAAGCTGGAATATCTCCGATTTTCATATTAATCGCGCCCGTGGCAGCAAACCAGTGGCAGGACCATATGAGCATCTCTCTTCCAGTGGCGATAATTTGCAGCTGGCAGCAAATTATTTGTACGAAAACCATCCGGCCATCTTTCGAGAAGTCCTGGAGAAAATGAAGCGCCGGGTCCCCGGAATTGGAGAAATTATTCCGGAAATTACACAGGATGGCCGGTTACTGTTAAAGTTTCAGGATGGGAGTTTCAAAGATCCATTCATTGATGAATATGTTTCTGACGGAACCATCAAGATGTTCGCTTACCTGGTACTACTCTACGATCCCAATCCTCATCCTTTATTGTGTGTAGAAGAACCGGAAAATCAGCTTTATCCTCATTTGTTGGCTGAATTGGCCGAAGAATTTCGGGATTACGCCCGCCGCGGAGGCCAGGTGTTTGTTTCTACCCATTCCCCGGATTTCCTGGATAGCGTTGAACTGGATGAAGTATTCTGGCTGACCAGGCAAGATGGATTCACTCAAGTGAAACGTGCACAGGATGATGCACAGCTGCGGGCCTATATGGAAGACGGTGACCTGATGGGCCGTTTGTGGAAACAGGGCTTCTT
>JAAZNB010000003.1 GCA_012798515.1 Chloroflexota bacterium | reverse complement strand
GGCCCATGATGCTTTGCAGGCAGTTGTTGAAGAAATACCCGATGGGGAACTGTGCCAGGCTCCATACTGCCAGCACCACCAGCGGCCAGGGCCACAACTTTGCCGCCCGGCGCAGGGCGCCGCCGGGCGGCTTCCCCGGCCAGCCGGTGTGGATGCTCAGGCCCGCCACACCCCCCACGGCGCCGATCAGCGGCGGGAAGATGCCCCCGCCGGACAGGAGCAAGGCGACCGACAGACCAAGCAGCACGACCCCGCCCCGGCGATGCGACATGCCGGCGGCCGACCATCCCAGGATCGCCAGGGCAATGACGACCGTCAGGATTCCGCTGATCAGGAAACTGGGCAGGATCGTCAGGGCCGGTTCGCAGCCATTCCAGCTCTCTTGCGGCACGCAGGGCGGGCCGATCGAGACGATCAACAAGCCCTGCGGCCGGACGTTGCCCTGCAAGATCTCGAAATAACCGTGTTCGAGCCCGGCCACCCCGGCCAGCAGGCCCAGGGTCATGGCGGCGATACGGGTGGCAGATCTCATGGCCTTCCTCCTCCGGCGGCCGGCCGGGCCAGCTGCAGCAGCCGCCAGCCGGTTAGAAGGTGCCAGATCATCAGCAGCAGCCCACCGCTGGCCAGCAGTGGTATCTTCAAAAAGGGGGCAAAAATAAAGCTGACGCAGTAGATCAGGTCGCAAGCACTGGCCAGGATGCCCGTCCAGGCCGCCCCACGGTTGAACAGGCCGCTGCGCAGCATGAGCAGGGAAAAGATCAGCCCGGCGAGGGCAATGAGCAGCAGGCTGAGGTATGCGCCCGTGCCCTGGAAAATCTCCTGGGATGGGTTGAGCGCCAGCACCGCCCTGCCGCTGTCCAGCAGCGCCGTCCGCTCCGCCGGCGAGGCGGCCGCGGCGTACTGCTGGCTGAGGGTCAACATGGGGAAAGCGACGTTGGCGCCAAAACTGGTGGTGATGCCCACCAGGCCACAGGCGGCGGCAACTACCACCCCGCTGGGCCCGGCCGGCCACAAAACCGCGCCCAACGCCAGGAACATCACGCCCACCAGCAGGTAATCCACCACGTCGAAAAAGCCCAGGAAGGCCACGCCGGCCAGCGGGCTGTCGTGCAACAGCTCGAACCATTGGCTTACCGTGGTCGGAAAGCTATAGGCGGTAAACAGGTCGACTTCGGCTCCGATGTTCCTGCGGAAGATCACCCCGGCCACCAGGGCGGCCACGCCGCCGGCCCGGTACAGGGCCTCCCAGCCCGAATTTCCACTTACTGATTTCCAATTTGTCACCTGGACACACTCCTTTCGACCCGCGGCCGGATATCACGGCAACATCCGGCCCAATCGTGGCCAGGACGGGCTGCCTCCGGGTCGCTATCCTTTTTCACCGGCCCATCTTAGGTCAGCTTAATCGTAGCCAAAACCGGGGCCGTAACCTATGATCTTTCCTGCACGAATTGTGTCTTTTAGCGCAAACTTGTCGTGGGATTTCTCTTTCCTCGGCCCCGCGCCCCGGGACGGCAGCGGGACGCTCCGGCTGTGGGCTTCCCTTCCCGGCTCCTGGCCCATACGCTCTGCGTGTGGGCCTCCCCCCTGGCGCTCCGCGCCTTTTCCCGCGGCCGGGGCGTCTTCCCGACCGGATCACCGGGGTACGCCCGAGGCGGCACGGGTATGCCCGCATCCTTTGCCAGCCGTGTTCGGTCGGGCGTGGAAGCCCGACCTGCTAATTAAAATAGGGGATTCCTATTCCGGCGGCGAACCATGCTTTCCTGGCCCATACGCTCTGCGTGTAGGCCTTCCCCCTGGCGCTCCGCGCCTTTCCCCTGCGGCCGGGGCGCCTCCCGGGAAGAGTCGGAATTTCTCACGTAAAGAATGTGTCATTTGACGCAAACTTAAGTTATCATACTGGTATGGATATCGTCTCCCCAGAACCCATCACCGTATCGGTGACCGTCCTGACGCAGATGTTCCTCTATCTCAATTCGTTGAACGTGGACATCGACGCCTTTTTGCGCTCCCTGAGCATCGAGCCGGCCACGGTCAAAGCGCCCGATACGCGCCTTCCCCTCGACACTTACCTGCTCATCCAGGACGAAGCAGCCCACTTCACCAACGATCCTTATTTCGGTCTGCACATGGGCGAATTCGCCGAAGCAGGCAGTTGGTCGATCCTCGGTTATATGATGATGAACTGCAAGAACCTGGGGGAAGCCTTCGAAAAGTCGAGCCGCTATTCGCGCATCATCGGCAACCTGATCGAGGGCCGGGCTGAACCGCGCTTCAACCGCATCCGGGTCGTCCTGGCCACTCCGCCCCACGCCCCCAAGATGTCGCGACACTGCTTCGAGGCCACCATCTCCAGCAGCGTGCGCATGATGCGCACCCTGACCGGCGTGGACATCCACCCGTTAGAGGTGACTTTCATTTACCCCCAACCACCCTCCACGGCCGAGTACGAACGCATCTTCTGCTGCCCGGTCAAGTTCGAACAGAAGGAGAATTCCCTCTCCATCGGCTGGGGCGTGGTCAACACGCCAATCTTGATGGCCAACCCGGGTCTGCTGGAATATTTCGAGAAGTATGCCCAGGATTTCCTGGCCGAAATGGAAGACCCCACCCCTCACACGCGCGCCGTGACCAAAATCATCCTGGCGCACCTGGACGACGAGGACCTGTCCATCGAAAAGGTCGCCCGGGAGATGGCCGTCAGCGTACGTACCTTGCAAAAACGGTTGGAAGAAGAGGGAGTGGTGTTCAGCGACCTGCTCCGCGATATCCGCCAGAAGCTGGCCAAGAAGTACCTGAGTGAGAATTACACCGTCGAACAGATTACCTACCTGCTCGGTTTTTCGGAACCCAGCGTCTTTCGCAAGGCCTTCAAAAAATGGCTGGGGGTAACGCCCCGGGAATACCGCCAGATGGCCCTCTCGGGCGCGGAATAGGCGCTTCCCCCCCTGGCCGGTTTCCCGGCACAAACCACAATCCAGACGCTCACCCGGCAGCCAGGAACAACCCGGCAAAGATGATCACGTCTTGCAAGCCGTGGATCAGCCAGG
>JAAZNB010000083.1 GCA_012798515.1 Chloroflexota bacterium | reverse complement strand
TGGATGGCCGGCCAGTATATCGCCGGCGGGCCGGAGCTGGGCAACCCGGCCATGAGCGAGTTCGACGCCTACGGTGCGGCCATCAACGCCAGCCTGGACCAGGTGGTGCCCCGGTTCACCGGCCAGGCTGAGGACCTGATCCGCAGCGCCATCCAGCAGAGCGCCTTCAGCCGCAGCGTAGGCCTGGGGCTGGCCGCCGCGGCCGTGCTCCTGGCAGCGGTCATCGCCGTGCTGTTCTCCAACACCCTGGCCGGGGCGGTCGGAGAGGTGTCCGGCCGCGTCGAGGCCGTCTCCCGCCACGAGCTGCCCGCCCTGGTCCAGGCAACCCACTCGATCGCCGCCGGTGACCTCTCCATCCGGCTGGCCTTCCACCCCCAACCGGCCCAGGTGCGTTCACAGGACGAAGTCGGGGCGTTGGGCCAGGCCTTCAACCACATGATCACCCAGCTGCAAGACATCGGCCGGGCTTACGAGGACATGATCGCCAACGTCAGCGACCTGATCGGCCTGGTCGCCACGGACGCCGACCAGGTCAACGAGACCTCGCAGCGCCTGGCGGACGCCGCCCAGCAGGCAGACGGGGCCACCGCGCAGATCTATGCCGCCATCCAGGCCATCTCGGGCGGCTCCCTGCGCCAGGTAGAAATGACCGAGGAGACCCGCACCAGCGTGACGCAGTCCAACCGGTTCGTCAGCCAGGTGGCCCAGGGCGCCCGGGAACAGGCCGTGGTGGTCGAGCAGGCCAACCAGATCAGCTCGCAGATGATGATCGCCATCCGCCAGGTGGCCGAGAGCGCCCAGGCCGGGGCTGCCGGCGCGGTACAGGCCGCCCACACCGCCGGCGCCGGGGCCCAGACGGTGGCCGAGACCATTCAGGACATGCAAAAGATCAAGACCCAGGTGGACCTGTCAGCCGCCCGGATCAAGGAAATGGGCCAGCACTCCGACCAGATCGGGGCCATCGTGGCCACCATCGAGGAGATCGCCGGCCAGACCAACCTGCTGGCCCTCAACGCGGCCATCGAGGCCGCCCGCGCCGGGGAGCACGGCAAGGGCTTTGCCGTGGTGGCGGCCGAGGTGCGCAAGCTGGCCGAACATTCCGGCAACGCCACGCGCCAGATCTCACGCCTGATTCAGGGCATCCAGGCCACCATCGCCGAGGCGGTCAAGGCCATGGACGCCGGCGCGGTGGAGATGGAGCGCGGCCTGCAACGCGCCGGGAACGCCGGGCAGGCCCTGGCCGACATCCAGCTCTCGGTCGAGAAGGTCAACCAGCAGGTGGAGACCATCGCCGCCTCGGCAGAAGAGATCAGCGCTTCTTCGGGCGAAATGGCCCAGGCCATGCAGGCCGTCCGCAGCGTGGTGGAGGCCCACATCCACGCCAGCGAGGAGATGGCGGCCAATTCCACCCAGGTGAACCAGGCCATCAGCGCCATCGCCGTGGTGAGCCAGGAGAACCACCGCACCGCCCAGGACATGGAACGCGCCGGCGAGCAGCTGCGCCTCCAGGTGGAGCAGGTCAACGCCTCGATGCAGGCCCTGTACGACATCTCCGGCGCCCTGCACCTCACGTTGGAGCGCTTCAAGCTGGCCGCCTAGGGCGCTTCCGGCCGGGACGCCGATTTTTCCTCCCCGATTTTCCCTCCCCCATTTTGTTCTCCAAAAATGGGGGAGGTGCAGGAGGGGGTGCTCTTTCACCGCTGGCCAGGCGACCGTGATGGGCATGGGGTGCCGTTTTTCCCTCCCCCATTTTGTTCT
>JAAZNB010000562.1 GCA_012798515.1 Chloroflexota bacterium | reverse complement strand
TCGTCGTAATAGGCCAGCATGGCCAGGGGCAGCTTGAAGGTGACAGTGCACGCCTCTCCAGGCTGTAGCGACAGGCGGGCAAAGCCCTTCAGTTCCTTGACCGGGCGCGGCGAGCTGGCGACCTGGTCGCACACATACAACTGGACTACCTCGTCGCCGGCCCGGGGGCCGCTGTTCTTGAGGGTGAAGCCCACTGCGACGGCCGGTTCCGGGGCGCCCTGCGCCACGGTGACGGATAGATCACTGTATTCGAAGCTGGTATAGCTCAGCCCGTGCCCGAAGGGGAACAGGGGGCAGGCGCTTTCGGCTACGTAATCCACGTACCAGTGGGAGTGCCCGCCGGAGGGTTTGTTGTTGTAGAAAATGGGTAGTTGTCCCACCGAGCGGGGAAAGGTCATGGGCAGTTTGCCGCCCGGGTTGGTAGCGCCAAATAACACGTCGGCAATGGCCGGCCCGCCTTCTTCGCCGGGGATCCAGGCTTCCAGGATGGCGTCTGCTTTTTCGGCCAGGGCCGGGATGGCCAGGGGCCGGCCGTTGACCAGCACCACCACCACCGGCTTACCGGCTGCCAGCACAGCCTCGAACAGCTGGGCCTGCACGCCGGGCAGCAGCAGGTCGGCGCTGTCGCGCGTCTCGCCGCTGGTGCATTCGGGCGTCAGGCCGGTCTTATCGCCCAGCACCAGGATGACCACGTCGGCTTGCCCGGCAATCTGCACGGCTTCCGGGATGCCGGAAACGTCGTCCCCGCTGTTGGCGCAGCCCTGGGCGTACAGCACCCGGGCCTGTGGGGCGGCGGCGCGGATAGATTCGAGCACCGTAGTGATCTGGACCTGGTATGGGTCCAGCGTGGCGGGGTCCAGGCCGACGAAGGCCGAATCGGCCGGCTGGGTGTGCAGCATCAGGTCCGTCAGCGCGGCGTAGGAGTAATCTCCCAACAGGTTGCGGCGCTGGTCGGCGTTGGGGCCGATGACTGCCAGGGTCGCCCCATCGTTGGCCAGGGGCAGGATGCCGCTGTTGCTCAACAGCACCATGCTCTGGCGGGCGATCTCGCCCGCCAGCCGGCGTTGGGCCGGGGTCTCGAAGACCTCGGCCACGCGGCCTTCGTCGACGTAAGGGTTCTCGAACAGGCCCAGCTCGAACTTCTTGCGCAGGTGGCGGGAGACGGATTCGTCGACCAGGTCCATGCCTACCAGGCCCGATTCGACGGCGGTCTTCAAGTCACTGCCGTAGCATTGGATCACGGGCAATTCCACGTCGATGCCGGCCTTGAGCGCCATGGCTGCCGCCTCTGCCCGGTTGGCAGCCGCGTGGTGGTAGCTATAGATCATATCGACGGCTTCGTAGTCCGAAACGACCAGGCCATCGAAGCCCAGCGTGTCCCGCAGCAGCCCGGTGAGGATGCGCCGTGAGGCTGCCACCACTTCGCCGTCCAGCTCGGGGTAGGCGTTCATAATAGAGGCCAGGCCCGCTTCCTGGATGGCGGCCTGGAAAGGCATCAGGTAGATGTCCCATAGCTCACGCGGCCCCATATGCACCGGGCCGCAGTTCAAGCCGCCTTGCGAGAAGCTGTGGCCCACGAAGTGCTTGCCGGTGGCCATCACACCCTGGCGCAGGTCGTCACCTTGCAGGCCGCGCACGTAGCTGATGCCGAACTGGCTGGCCAGCAAAGGGTCCTCGCCGAAGGTCTCTTCCACGCGCCCCCAGCGGGCGTCACGGGCCACGTCCAGCACGGGAGCCAGGCCCTGGTGGGCGCCGATGGCGCGCAGCTGGCGACGGATTTCAACCGTCATCCGTTCGGCCAGCTCGGTCTGGAAGGTACTGGCCAGGCCGAGCATCTGCGGGTACATGGTGCCCCCCAGGATCATGCTGCCCGAGCAACATTCTTCGTGCAGGATGGCCGGAATGCCCAGGCGGGTGTGCTCCACCAGGTACTTTTGCAGCTGGTTGGCCGCCGCTGCGGCGAGGCGCGGCTGGCGCGTGGAAGCCCCCGCCACGCGCGTCACCTGGCCGATGCCGTGCTTCAATTTATCCTCGATCTTGTGCGCATCGAGTTCCCCCCGGGTTTGCAGGCTGTATACCCAATAAGAGCCGAGTTGGGCCAGCTTTTCTTCCAGGGTCATCTGGTTCAACAAACGATCAATTTCTGGCTTGACCGGTGTTTTCATGTGGATTTCCTTTATGCCATCAACCTTTGAGGGCGCCGGCCGTCAGGCCGGCGACGATGTGCCGTTCGGCCAACAGATAGAAGACCAGCGTAGGTAAAGCGGATAATGTGACGAAAGCGGCCACCAATGCCAGGTCCTGGCCGTACTGTCCCTGGAACTGCATGGTGCCCAGGGGCAGGGTCCACAGGGTGTCTTTGTCCAGGGCCACCAGGGGGACGAGCAGGTCGTTCCAGCTGATGATCATGGTCAGGGCGGCCACCGAGGCCAGCGAGGGGCGGGCCAGGGGCAGCATGATGCGCCAGTAAAAATCGAAGGCGCTGCATCCATCCAGGTAAGCCGCATCCTGGAGCTCGTTGGGGATGGCCATGAAAAAGCCCCGCAGGATAAAGATGTTGGTGGAAAGCTGGAAGGCAACCTGAACCAGTATGACGCCGATCAGGGTGTTGGTCAGGCTGGTCTGACGCAGCACCAGGTAGACCGGCAGGATGGCGATGTTGATCGGGAACATGAGGCCCAGGGTGAACAGGTTAAAAACCAGCCCTTTGAGGCGGAAGTTCATCCTGGCGAAGACGAACGCCGCCAGGCTGCAAAGCAGGACCACGCCCGTGGTGGCGCCGATCATGACGATCAGGCTGTTGAGCAGCATCTGCCAGAACGAGGACATGGAGAGAATGTTGATGTAATTATCCCAATGGGGTGGGTTGGGGATGGTATACGGGCGGGTCATGAACTCGCCGCGCGTCTTGAGCCCGCCGAAGATGATCATGATCACCGGTGTGGTGACCAGGATGGCGATGAGGGTGAGGATGACGTACTGAAAAGCCCTCGGCGTGTATTTTTGGATAACCCGTTTCCAATGCGCGTCTGTGCTCGTCATTGCAGACCCTTTCTAGTTGCTACCCAGGTATTCGTGCTGTGGCGCCAGGCGTTGGTAGATCAGCGATATGGCCAGGCAGATGAGGAACATTAAAATAGCCACGGCGGAGCCATATCCCAGGGAAAAGCGCACGAAACCGAAACGGTACATGTAAGTTGCCATCACTTCACTGGCATTGACCGGGCCGCCGTGGGTCATCACCCACACCAGGATAAACTGCTGTAGCGAGCCCAGGATAGACAGGTAAGCCGAAATGCGCACCGTGCTGCCCAGCAGGGGCAGGATAATATTGGTCAGCAGCTGGCGCCGGTTGGCACCATCGATTACTGCGGCTTCTTCCAGCTCGGTAGGGATATTCTGCAGGCCGGTCATGAACAACAGCATGTGGAAGCCAAAGTATTTCCAGGTCAGGACGACGAACAGGCAGTACAGCACCGTCTCGGTATTGCCCAACCAGGCCTGCGGCTCCACCCCGGGGATGAGGATCAGCAGGGCGTTGATCAAGCCGCGATCCGGGTCGGGGTTATACAGGTTCAGCCACATAATGGCGCCCATGACCTCCGAGAACACGTAGGGCATGAAGAAGATCGTGCGAAAGATGGTACGCCCGGGTAGTTTCCGTCCCACCATGATGGCCAGTCCCAGGGCGAAGGGCAATTGAACGACCAGGGAAAGGATGACGATCAGGAACCCGTTCTTGAGCGCCAGGAGGAAGACCTTATCGGTCAAGATGTCCTTGTAATTCCCCAGGGCGACGAAATCTACCGCCGGGCCAAAGCCTTTCCAGTTGAAAAAGCTGTAATAGATGGACTGGAAAATCGGATAGATGAGGAAAACGAGGAAGAGGATCAGGGACGGCAGGATGAACAGGAAGATGGTCAGGTTATCTTGAGCACGGCGGCCGGAACGCGTCATAGGTTCCCCACGCAGCGCTTCTTCCCTGGTCGGATTCATTTCCATAAAGGATACTCCCACAAGACCTGAATGGAAGTGCGGGGATTGTGGTCCACAATCCCCGCACGTTGGATTAACCGGACCTATTTGACTTCTTTTAGGGCAGAGTCTTCGATGGCCTGAGCAGCCTCTTCGGGGCTCATCGTGCCGGCGAAGATACCCTGGACGGCGTTGTTCACCACATCGCCGACGGCCGGGGGCATGGCCTGGTCATAGTACAACTGGAAGTATTGGGCCTTGGCCGCGCCTTGCTGTACCAGCAGGAGCATCGGGTCGCTCAGACCGACTTCGGCGCCATTGACCACCGGCACCGACAGGCCGATCTCAGCCTGGGCAATCTGCGAATCGACGCTGCTGATGTATTTGAGGAAGTCCACCGCTTCGGGGGGCGCATCCTTGCCGATGACGAACCCATTGCCGCCACCCAGGGCGTCCGTCGGATCGCCGGCGCCGCCTTCAACGGCCGGGAAGGGGAACCACCCCAATTTGTCGCCCAGGCCCTGCTTGTCGACGCTGCTGTCTTTGAACGCGCCGGGGGCCCACTGGCCCATCAGGTCCATGGCGGCCTTTTCGGTGGCCATCACCACCTGCTCATCCGGCCATGAAGCGCCCAGGAAGCCTTCCTGGAAAGGATCCATGGCGATCAACTCTTGCAGTTTCTCGCCGGCCTGGACGAAGGGGGCATCGGTGAAAGCGCCTTCATGGCTGTAAGCCGTGTCGAAGGCCGCTTTACCGCCGATACGCACGGCCAGGTATTCCCACCAGAAGGCGCCGGGCCACTTATCGCCCTCACCCAGGGCGATGGGGGTGATGCCCGCATCTTTCAGCATCTGCACGTCTTCCAGGAGCTCACTCCAGGTTTCCGGCGGAGCTTCGATGCCGGCCTGGGCGAACAGGTCCTTGTTGTACCAGAACCCGACCGCGCCCATGTCGCGCGGCACGCCATAGTTCTTACCCTGGAAGCTGTAGACGCCCAGGGCGCCGGGTGAGAACGTATCCCGCCATCCGTCCTTGTCCAGATCGGCGGTAATGTCTTTGAGCAAACCGGCCTGAGCGTACTCGTTCATCGTGCCGCCGCCCCAGCTCTGGAAAAT
>JAAZNB010000561.1 GCA_012798515.1 Chloroflexota bacterium | reverse complement strand
TCCGGGGGGATCTGCTCCAGCCAGCCCAGCAGGATGCGCGCTTCGCCAAAATTGAAGTTATGCATGAAGAAGCTCTCGATCAGGTGGACGGCCTGTCCGTATTCCCCGGCCTGCAGGGCGTGGTCGGTGGCCTCACTGTACAGGCCGCGGGCTTCCAGCCAGCCGGCCGCGCGCCCGTGCAGCCGGTTTACCTCTGGCGAGGCGCCGCCCGCTTCCGGCGGCAGTTCCTTGTACAGGCGGCTGCGCAGGAACTCGGTGAACAGGTGGTGGTAGCGATACCAGGTACGGTCCTGGTCCAGGGGCACGATGAACAGGTTGAGGCTTTCCAGCATTTCCAGCATGGCCTGACCGTCGCTGCGGCCGGTCAGTGCGTCGCACAGGGGGCCGGTCATGCGCTTCAAGATCGAGGTTTGCAACAGAAAGCGCTGCACGTCTGCGCTCTGGCGGCGCAGCACCTCTTCTACCAGGTAATCCAACACGTAGCGGCTGCTGCCGGTAAAGGCAGCGATGAATTCGGAAGGGGTGACCGGCCCGCGCCTGGCCTGGCTGCCCTGTAGGGCGTGGGCCACCAGCTGCAGGCCGGCGATCCAGCCTTCGGTGCGCGCTTCCAGGGCCAGCACGTCTGCCGTGGAAAGCTGTAGGCTCATCACCTGGTTGAGGAAAGCCGCGCTTTCCTCGGGGGTGAAGCGCAGGTCGGCGTCGCGCAGCTCGCTGATCTGGCCGCGGGCGCGCAGCCGGGCCAGGGGAAAGGGCGGGTCGCTGCGGCTGGCGATCACCAGGTGGGCCCGGGGCGGGAGATGGTCGAGGAGGAAGGCCAGGTTGTCGTGGACCGTACGGGAGTGGATGAGGTGGTAATCATCCAGGACCAGCAGGAGCGGGGACGGGCAGCCGGCCAGATCGTTGAGCAAGGCCGTGTACACGGCCTCGTAGGAGATGCCCTCGCCGGCCCCCAGGCGGGCCTGTAGCAGGGCCAGCGAGGCCTTGCCTATCTCAGCGTCGATGTTTTGCAGGGCGGCGATGACGTAAGCAACAAAACGCTGGGGGTCGTTGTCGCCCTCGTCGATGGAAAACCAGCAGAATCGCGGCGCGGCGGCGCCCGCCTGTGGGTCCCCGGGGGCCGAGTAAGCGGCCATCCAATCGCTCAACAGGGTCGTCTTCCCAAACCCGGCCGGGGCCGAAAGCAGGTACAGGCGGTGTCCCTGGCGCAGACCGTTCTCCAGGCGCTCCAGCAGGCGCCGGCGGGTGACCCGGTTGGGCCGGGGGTGAGGGATGTAGAGTTTGGTGGTCAGGATGGGGACCGTCACGAGAAGCTCCACGGCCGGTAATTTTCCATCATGGCATCCCGGTCTACTTAATCATACCATTTCTGTCTCCGCACGAAGCCTTCAAAGCGGGCCCAGGCTTTCCGGCAGGCAAGGAACGCGCCATTCCCCTTTTCATGGAGATCGACGGCCCTGCTCCCCACACCAGCGGGAAGAGGGCCGTGTTATTCTCCGGCATCCGGCAAGGCAAGCGCGAAGGGTGAGCCTCAGACCTGCCTCAACAGGGTTCTCTTACAGCCGGCCTAGCGGGCCGCCACCCAATCCACCGTGCCGGTCACGTTCTCGTCCGAGATCTGGCGGATTTCCCCGCTGCCCGGGTCCAGCAGGTAGATGCCGCTCTGGCTGATGTAGGCCACGTATCTCCCGTCTGGGGAGAAAGCGCCGTACAGCCCGGCCTCGTGGATCTGGGTCAGGCGGGCCGGTTCCCCGCCGCGGGTGGAAACGCGATACCAGTCCGAGGGGACGTCGTGGGCGGAGGCCACCTGGATGCCCAGCAGGCGCTCCAGCCAGGTGGGCTGGGCAGCGACCGACTGGTTGGCGGCGCTGAACAGGATGGACGTCCCGTCCGGGGTGAACAGGTGGGCGTCGACCGTGGGCAGGGCATTCTCGGGCAGCAGCGCCACGGCGCCCTGGCCGTGAATGTCGGCCAGGTACAGGTCGTTGCGATAGGTCTCCAGGTCGAAGGACAGAAAGGCCAGTTGAGCGCCGTCCGGGGAGACGCGCGGCCAGACGGCGTCCTCCAGCAGAGGGGTCATCTGGCCATCCAGGCCGATGCGTTCCACGGTGTAGCGGTTCGGGTTTTGCGGGCCGGTGCCGCGCCGGTAGTGGGTGGCGTAGACATATTGTCCATCCGGCGACCAGGCCGGGTTGTAATACGAATCGTCCGGGCTGGGGAAGGGCGTCAGGGCCTGGGGGGCGCGGGAGCCGTCGGCCGGCATGAGGTACAGGCCGGGGAAGACGAAGCTTTCCTGCGGCCCGGGCGGCGGCGAATAGGACAGCACGATCTGCTCACCGTCCGGCGAGACGGCGGCCGCGCCCAACACGGAATGTTCGGGCCCGCGGAACAGGGTCTGGCGCTGCCCGTTGGCCAGGTCCAGGGCCACCAGCTGGCTGCTTTCCGGCAGGAAGCGGATGTAGACCAGGCGGCCGCTCAGGCCCAGGGCGGCCCAATCTACAGGCAGGCCGGTGGGGGTTGGCGCCGCCGGTGGCTGACCCGGCGCGGCGCAGGCCGCCAGAAAGAGGGTCAGACATAGCAAAGGAAGTAATCTTTTCATAGGCACTCGTTGGGTTGAACCGGGCCACGTCTCATGGGGGCGGGACGGCCAGGGTACGGATGTAATTGATGATGTTCCAGCGCTCTTCTTCACTCAGACGGCCGGCAAAGGCCGGCATGGCGGAGTTGGGATAGCCGTTGCTGATCCACTCGAAGAGCTGCCCATCGGGATGGATGCCGACCACGGCGTGCTCGCTCAGGTCGGCGGGGCGCGGGTTCAAGCCCAGCCCTACCGGGCCGTCACCGCGGCCGCTCTCCCCGTGGCAGGCCAGGCACTCCCGGGCGTAGGCCTCGCGGCCGGCAGCCAGGGACGCTGCAGTGGCCGGGATGGGGTTGGCCTGGGCCGGGCCCAGCGTGGAGGGCGCCAGCTGGATGTCGAAGGTGTGGCGCACGTCGTTCTGGCCGTTCTGGCGCAGGATGACCTCGATCTGCCAGCTGCCGGCCAGGGCCAGGTAACTGCCGCGTACGGTGTAACGCCGGCCGTCCTGGGTGCTGGTTTCCACCTGGGACAGGTTCTCGATGTCGTTGCCGCGGCGGAAGCGCAGCAACACCTGGGCGTCGGCCGGCAGGGCCTGCCCCGGGCCGGAGAGATCGACGCCGAATTCGTTCTCGCCGGCCATGCCCGGGGCGACGCGCAGCTTGATGGCCACGTCGCCCACCCGGGCGGTCTCCACGATCCCCAGGCGGCGCTGGGCCTCCAGGGCATCTTTGGCCGGGGGAGAGGCGGTCAGCAGGCCGGCGGCGGCCAGGACCAGGGCGCCCAGGAAGAGCTCAGCGCGCAGCGTGCGTCGCAGCCAGCCGGCGGGCCGGGCCTGGCCGCGGCGCAGGCGTGGCGAGATCATCAGCAGATTGACGGCGCCCAGGCCGAGCAGGCAGACGAACAGGCCTACCTTGGCCAGCAAGACGCGCCCGTAGGTGGTCTCCAACAGGGCCGCCAGGCTGCCGGTCTGTTCCACGGCGCGCAGGGCGCCGGTGATGGCCAGGGTGGCCACCGCAGCCAGGGCCAGGGCCGAAAAGCGCGGCACGACCCCGGCGGCGGGGAAGGCTCCCCGGCGCAGCCCGATCCCCAAGGGCGCCAGGCCGCCCAGCCAGGCGGCCATGGCTACCAGATGCAGCCAGTCCAGGGCCACGGCCAGCGGCGCGCCCTGGGCGGCGGCGTGGCTTTGCAGGGCAATGACCAGCAGTTCGCCGGCGCCCAGGGCCGCCGCGCCCCACCAGGCCGCCTGGCGCCCGGGCGCCGGCGGCGGCAGGCGGCGGGCCCACAGGAACAGGGCCGCCGGGAGCAGCAGGCGCAGCCAGGCCAGCACTCCACTCAGGCCGGCCAGGGCGGTCCAGAAATCGGCCTGGAGACCCTGCCGGGTGAGCTGTTGGGCCTGGTAGAGCACAAAAGCCAGCCAGGCGAGGGCCAGCGCCAGGGCCGCCCACCCGGCCGTGCGCGCCAGCCAGCGGCTGAAGTCCGCCCCGGGGCGGGGCCAGACCAGTAAAGCGAACCACAGGGGGCCCAACATGAGGGCTGCCGCGGCGTAATTGGCCCAGCGCAGGAGCACATCCGGGGCGAGTGGAAAGGCCTCGGCCGGGTCGGCGGCCCCCACCGGAGGCAGCAGTGAGCCGCGCGGCCCCTGCACGCCCACCGAGAAGCCGATCGTCCCGCTGGTGATGTGCCCGTCTACCGCCGAGCGCACCTGCCAGACCAGGGTGTAGACCCCCTCGGGGAGCACGGGCGGGGTAAAGGCCAGCCGGCGCGGATCGGCGCCGTCCACCTCGCCGGGGCCCTCGGCCAGCACCTGCCCGGCCGGGTCCAGCAGGCGCAGGCGGGTGAAGTGCGGGTCCAGGCTCTCGCTGAACTCCAGGGAGAACCGGCCGGGCGACTCTTCCAGCACGGCCCCGGCCGGTGGGTCGGAGCGCAGCAGATTGGCGTGGGCCTGCACCCCCGTGACGGGCAGCCCGGCCAGCAGGCAGAGGGCCAGCAGCAGCGCTGCCAGCCCCTGCCGGGCCGCGCCTAAGCCCGGGCGCGGCGCCATGCGGCCAATCCGAATCCCAACCCGGCCAGGCCCAGGACCAGGCCGGCCGCGGCGATCCACAGTGCGGTCTGGGCCGTCTGCGCCGCGGATTGGACGGCGGCGTTGACCTCCGTCAGGGCCGGTTCCTGGCCGGGGAAGGAAACCTGGGAGCGGGCGGTGACCGGGCTGAAGGTGTCCGGCCCGCTGGTGAGCGACACGTCTACGGGGGTATCGCCGATGGCGCCGAAGATGTGCCAGGTGTAATCGCCCGCTTCGGTGGGCAGGACGTGGGCCGTGTAAGCGCCTTCTTCCCCAAACAGGGGGGTAAGGGTCAGTTCTTGGGTGGATGCGCCGTAGGTGATCTCGACGCGCAGGGAATCTTCCAGGCCGGTCACGGCCTGGCCTGTGGCGTGGTCGGTGACGACCAGTTCCAGACCGTTGGGCTCGCCCTGGTAGGCCGGCTCGTTGCGAAAGCCGATCACCAGCTCGTAATCGCCCACCTCGACGTGCCCGTGGGCCGAAGCGCTGCCGCTCCAGGTCAATACCGCCGCCAGCGCCAGCCAGGCGGCGAGAAATATGCGTAGTTTCATCAGAACCTCCATTGCGTAAATCTAAGCGGTGGAATCACAACAGGTCCAGCGCCGTGGTGTGCGGCGCGTTTCAAGTTCGGGAAATGGACAGGGTCAGTGTGAAGCCACGTGGCGAGGAGGTGGGGTGGGTAAATCGGGGAGCCAGGAGCCCCCGGCCGGGTACGGGCGGGCCACGCTGCGAGTCAGGTCCGAAAGGCCGATGATGTGCAGCAGCTCGGCTGTTTGCGGCCACAGGGAGGGCAGCAGGGGCGCTTCCCCGCTGCTGACGTCGTCGAAGAGGTAGTTGTATCTGTGCAGCGGGTTGGTGTAATGGTAGGGATGGTCGTGCAGATCGCAAGGGCGCTGCATCATCCAGCAGGCCGGCAGGCCCGGTTGGGCGAACAGGGTATATAACGCCAGGAGAAGTACTGCAGTGCGATACGTTCGGATCACGGCCGTTCCTCAGAATAATGATAAATATTATCAAATTTATTTATTAAGTCAAGCCGCCTGCCGCGCCCGGCCGAACACGGCCGGCCGGGATGCCGGCTTCCCCGTACC
>JAAZNB010000560.1 GCA_012798515.1 Chloroflexota bacterium | reverse complement strand
GAGGAACGCCAGCCGGGCCGGTCAGCCGGCCAGCTCCTCCAGCAGGGGCAGGGCGGCCAGCAGGGCGCGGGCGCGGTGGCTGAGCCGGTTCTTCTCGGCCCGGGTCAGCTCGGCCATGGTACGGTCCAGCTCGGGAATGTAAAACAGCGGATCGTAGCCGAAGCCGTTGTGACCGCGTTCCTCGGGGAGGATCTCCCCTTCCACGCGGCCCTCGGCGAAGCGCAGCTCCTCCCCGGGGGCCGCCAGGGCGATCACGCAGCGGAAACGCGCCGTCCAGGGACGCGGCCGGCCGGCCAGCTTCTCCACCAGCAAGGCGCGACGGTCGGCGTCGGTGGCCGTGGGGTGGGGGGCAAAGCGGCGCGAGTGCACCCCCGGGGCCCCGCCCAGGGCGTCCACTTCCAGCCCGGAATCGTCGGCCAGGGTGAGCAGCCCGCTGGCCTGGCACAGGGCGCGGGCCTTGAGGGCGGCGTTGTCCTGGTAGGTGTCACCGGTCTCCGCGACTTCCTCGTCCAGGCCCAGGGCGGAGGGCATCCACAGCTCGAAGCGTTCCAGCCAGCCGCCGGGGGTTGCCGCCAGCAGATCTTCGATCTCGACTCGTTTGCCGGGGTTGTGGGTGGCGATCAATAGTTTGCGCATGTTAAAAAACCTCATATTTATGATATTAATGATAATAAGTTGACTTCATTAAAACGCTATGCTATAATCTTGCGTGTAGAATTATATCTGATCCTGGTTTAGAAGTTGTGAGTTGTGAACCATTCACGTCATCCACTACGGTTTAATGTTGGGTTTCTACTCAACCAACCCATCGGCACCAGCCGTGACATTCCGTTTGAGTTTGACAGGCTGTCGTTCTCGGAGGATCTGGAGGTTGCCGGCCTGCAAGGGCTGGCCAGGGTCACCCGCACCCCACAGGGGATCCTGCTACAAGGCGATTTCCAGGGTGAGATGGTAGCCGAATGCGTTCGCTGCCTGGCGGAATTTCAACAGCCGCTGCACACCGAATTCAGCGAGCTGTTTGCATTCAAGTACAAGGGGGTTTCTGAATCGGGCTTGATGCTGCCGGATGACGGCAATATCGATTTAGCGCCACTGCTGAGGGAATATCTATTGTTGGAAGTACCTATCCAACCGTTGTGCACACCCGATTGCAAGGGGTTATGTGTGGTGTGTGGAGCGGATCTCAACGCAACTACTTGCGAACATCAAGCAAGGATCGCACAAGAGTAATACTGCTTTACCATCGTTAATACGTGTTCGCGCTGTCCAGGGATGTGACCAGACGGCGCTGGAGCTGTATCCAATACAAACAGCACTTCAAAGTACCGTTACAGGCCGTTGCTTGCTGAAAGGTGATTTTGAATTACATGTTTCTCATGGATTCCAGCTCGAGTGGGGATACAAAATTCGATTTATTGTTTTTTCTACAGGAGGTTTGTTTTGGCAAACCCAGGCAGGCATAGAAGGAACACAGAAATCTTGAGCTTGTTGCTTGAAAAAGCAGACGTGCAGGGGTATTTAACGACCGAAGACCTGATCGAGGTTTACCCGGACGTGAGCCGGGACGCCGAGCGACTGGAGGCCATCGTCATCGCGCTGCGCCGGCGTGGGGTGGACATCTTCGACCAGGAGGAGAGTGATGGCGAGGAGGATTCTTTAGGGGTATCTGATCTGAGTCCCTATACCGACCTGACAACCATCTCCAGCGACGACACCATCGGGCTGTACTTGAAGGAAATGGCCCAGGTGCCGCTGTTGTCGGTGGAAGAGGAGATCGGCCTGGCGCAGCGCATCGAGCTGGGACGCAGCTCGAAACGCGCCGTCGAGCGCGGCAGCGGGCGCACCAACCCCCCGCTGCGCCAGCAGCACGAACAGCAAATCTATGACGGGCAGCTGGCCCGGGAACACCTGATCAAGGCCAATACCCGCCTGGTGGTGAGCATCGCCAAGCGCTACATGGGCCGCGGCGTCCCCTTCCTGGACCTGATCCAGGAGGG
>JAAZNB010000559.1 GCA_012798515.1 Chloroflexota bacterium | reverse complement strand
TCTGCGGCCGGGGGGAGTCCGACCCGGCGTAGGTTGGCTAGAGCGACATAGCCAGGCGCGCCCGCCCCCGGCGGGCGAAGAATAGCCCGGCCCACCGGCCGGCCCGCACCAGGAGCGAAAGCCAACTTGCACGCTCCCGAGGGGATCATGGGGGTATGCCCGAGGTGGTGCAGGTAAGCCGGCGTCTCTGGCCGGCCGCGTTCGGTCGGGCATGGAAGCCCGACCTGCTAATAGAGTGAGGGATTCCCATCCCGGCCGCTCTGTGGCCCGAGACAGGGCGGGTAAGCCGGCGTCCCTGGCCGGCTGTGATCGGTCGGGCATACCCCTGGCGGGGCATGATATGGAAGCCCGACCTGCCAATAGAAGTGAGGGATTCCTTTCCCGGCGCTGCGCGCCCTGGGCGGGGGGGCGCAGCGGAGTGAGATATAATAAAACTACCCCACTCCAGGAGAGAACCGCATGCCCACCCCGGCGACGCCGCTCACCCACCAGCGAATGTTTCACGGAACGATCCGTTCCGGCGCGCTGGCCGACCAGCTGGTGGCGCGTTTCAACGACCGCCAGCACCGCACCCACATCGAACGGCACGGCGATTCCGCCGTGGTGCAGATCGGCAGCCCACACGGCACCCCGGTGAGCGTGCACCTCGCCGACACCCAGGGCGGCGTGCTGGTGACCATGAGCCGCGGGCGTGACTGGCTGGACCGCGCCGGCGACGCCGGCGAGCTGCTGGAACGGGCTGCCACCCGGCCGGCCTCCCTGCTGGCCATGATCCCCGACGTGCTGGGGGAGATACGCGGCGAGAACGTGGTGCCCAAGATCTGGGACGCCATCAACGACCTGATGAGCCTCAGCCGCTCCCTGGCCGGCGAAGCCGACGCCCCCGCCAACCCCAAGGTCTGCCCCTACTGCGGCACGGCCAACCCGCCCGAGCTGGAACACTGCCAGGGCTGCGGCGGGCCGCTGCCGGTCGAGCTGCCCCGCCTGTGTCCCAAGTGCGGCCGGGCGCACACCAGTGACGCCCTGTTCTGCCAGGCCTGCGGCACCCGGCTGGTGGAAGGATAGCGCCAGGCGGCGGCCCCATGGCCCTGCGCAAGTGGTGGTGGCTCGTCCCCCTCGTCTGCCTGGCCCTGCTGGCCGGGGGCGCGGCCTGGGTGCTCTACGACCTGCCCGCCATCGACGACCTGTCCCTGGGGATGGCCACTCCCAGCGTGCGCATCACCGACCGCCAGGGACGCCTGCTCTACGAGCTGCTGCCCGACGGCTCGGGCCGCCAGCAAAACCTCCCCCTCGATCAAATCCCCCTGGCCCTGCGCCAGGCCACCATCGCCACCGAGGACGCCAGCTTCTACCAGAACCCGGGCGTCGACCCGGCGGGGATCCTGCGCGCCGTATGGATCAACCTGCGCGGCGGCGAGACCCTGGCCGGCGGCAGCACCCTCACCCAGCAGGCGGCGCGGACGCTGCTGTTGAGCGACGAGGAGCGCGGCCAGCGCTCGCTGCGGCGTAAGCTGCGCGAGAGCATCCTGGCCTGGCAGCTGGCCCGGCGTTATTCCAAAGACGAAATCCTGGCCCTGTACCTCAACCAGATGTATTACGGCGGCATGGCCTACGGGGTCGAAGCCGCCGCCCAGACCTATTTCGGCAAGAGCGCCACGGAGCTCGACCTGGCGGAATGCG
>JAAZNB010000082.1 GCA_012798515.1 Chloroflexota bacterium | reverse complement strand
TTGCAACCGGTTGCAAGACGGCGCAAAAAAAGAGATCAAGCCGTTTCACGGATCACCAGTTCTACGGGCAGGATGGCATTGGTCACGGCGCCCGTCTGAATGTACTGGATCAGGTTCTGGGCGAGCAGTTTGCCGGCCTGGGGAATGTCCTGGCGGATGGTGGTCAGCGCCGGGGTATTCTGGGCCGCAATGGAAAGATCGTCGTACCCAACCACGGCCACGTCGTCTGGCACTCGCCGGCCCATCTGGCGCAGTTTCTTGATGGCGGCGATGGCCATCAGGTCACTGTTGACGAACACACCGTCGATGGCGCTGCTATGTTCCAGCAAGCGTTGCATGGCGGCCGCCCCGGAGGTGTTGGAATAATCGCCGTAAGTGACCAGGGCCGGTTCAACCTGCAAGCCGGCGCTTTGCAAGGCATTTTCGTAACCGGCATAGCGATACTGCACCTCCAGCTCGTGCGGCGGCCCGCCGATGAAGGCAATCTGCCGTCTTCCCGAACGGACCAAATGCTGGGTGGCCAGCTTGCCGCCGTTGAGATTATCCCCGGTCACCGTACAGTACATGGTGTTGGGCAGCTGGGCGCCCCAGGTGATGAAGGGCGCTTCGCGGGCCAGCAGGTCCTGGATGTGGTGTTGTTTGTGCGGGCAGGTGGTGAGGATAAAGCCATCCACGCGCCCGCTGTCGAGGTAATGGTGGATCCATTGCGAATCGTACGGTTCTACGTGTACGACGAGCATGTCGTAGCCGTTGGCGTACAGCCCGCGGGAGATCCCACCCATAATCTCCAGCAAAAACAGGTCGGCGACGGAGAATTCTTTGTGAAAGGCGTGGGTGACGAACGCGATGGTGTTACTTTGCTGCAGGCTCAGCTGGCGGGCCGTGGCGTTGATGCGGAAATTGTGTTCCCGGGCAATGGCCACGATGCGCTCTTTGGTCTCCATCCCAATCAAAGGACTGTCGTTGAGGGCACGTGAGACGGTCGATTTAGACACGTTGGCCATACGTGCGATATCGGCAATGGTTTGAACCTGTTTTTTCGCCATCGATGTTTTCTCCATCCTTGCAACCGGTTGCATTATACAGCACTTCCTAAACAAAGTCAATCCCTTTGAGGAAGAGACTTTGGCCCAGGCTGGTTGTGGCCGGAGTGCAGCTGACCTGGCTGCATTGCCAGGCCGGCCTGGGATTGGAAACGGGGTGTCACGATACGGGGGGAAGACATCTGAGCCATTGCAGCCGGGCGATTGTGTGTCCGTTTGGGCGGTGAAACCGCCCAAACGGACACACAAAAACCATTATTCTAATTACATTGGTAAAGCCCGACCTGAAAACCGCCCATACCCTGGGCGGTTCCGTTCCCGGGCAAGGCCGTACCGTCCGGCGCGCCCTGGTTGCGGGTAGACGTTTCAAAGCCGGGGACCAGGGTGCAGTTTGCGGCCACCCAGGCAGAGACCTCCGAGCGGTCACTGCCGGTGTTCCAGTAGACGTAGCGTAGTTCCCCGCCGGCGACCATGGCAGACAACTGCTGGGGTGTCACGACCTGGTCGATGCCCATGAAGCCGCCCAGGTAGAGCACCGGCCGGCCGGTGGCGATGACGTAATCGGAGCCCTGCATCGAGCTGGGCACGGCCATCAGGTAGGTGTTGTCTGTCGTGTTGGTCTGTAAGTAAGCCAGCAGGTCGGAGTCGATCTGTAGCTGCCCGCGGTTGGGCGGTCCGTAAGTCTGGCCGTCGAAGGCAGCTGGCAGAGACTGGTTGGTGCTGGGGTACTGCATGGTCAGGTAAGACCACACCCCGGGCGTGATCAAGACGGCCAGCAGGGCGCAGGCGGCTCCGGCCGCGGCGGCAAAGCGAACCTGTGGCTGCCACCAGGTGCCGATGAACAGGAGGATGACGCTGGCAAACAGGAAAGCCGCCGCCAGGGGCAGCCACCACACGTCGCGGACGAAGGCCTGGGCCGTGTAGACCTGGTAGGCCAGCGTTCCCCCACTGAGCACCAGCATCAGGGCCGCCGCCAGATGGGCGCGCTGCCGGGAGAGGCGCCACAACTGGCCGGCGCCTATGCCGGCCAGGGCCGCCAGGGGTGCACCCAGGATCGACAGGTAATATTCGTGGAAGAAGTTGGCGATGCTGAAGAAGATCCCGGCCGTCACCAGCCAGCCGCCCCACAGGACGAGGGCCTGGTGCTGCGGGGCGAGCGGCCAGCGCAGGCGCGCCCCCATGGCGGCCAGCACGGCCCCCAGGAGCGCCAGTGGCAGCAGCCAGCTGGCCTCCTTACTCAAGGGGGGCAGGAACAGGCGCAACCAACCCACCTGGCCTACGTTACTGGCGCCGCTGACTACCGGCGCCTGGGTGGTGTTGCGCCCTGAGCCGGGGATCCCCAGGCCGGGCCGGTTAGCAGGCGGGTTGGCTCCGAAGGACCTGCCCGCAGGGCGGCCGGCCTGGAACCCGGGCTGCGGCCCGGGCGCTGAAGGGGAAAAGTTGCCGGTGGGGAATCCACTGCGATTACCGATCTGCCGGCCAAACAGTCCGGTCAGGCGCTCGACGCCGTTGTAGCCCAGGATAAGGCTGGTTTCGGTGTTGTCGCCGCTGCTGCCGATGTAGGGGCGTTGGTCCGTGGGGGTCAGGTCTACAAGGGTGACCCAGGAGAGCGAAACCCCCAACAGCACCAGGCCGGCCAGGGCCAGCTTGCCCAGCTTGGGCCCCAGTTTTTCGGGCGCACCCCAAAAATACAGGGCCACAAAGGCCGGCAGGGGTAAGCAGGCAGCCAGCATTTTGACGTTAAAGCCCATGCCGACCAGCGCCGCCCCCAGCAGGAGGTAGCGTAGTTTAGCGCTTTCGGCGGCGCGGATGAAAGCCCAGGCGCTGAGCAGCAAGATGAGGATGAGCGTGCTGTCGATGGTGTTGTTGCGGTCGGCAGCCACGACGACGGGGGTGATGGCCAACGCCAGGGCAGCGGTCAGGCCTGCCAGGCTGCCAAAGGAGCGCCTGACCAGGAAATAGAGGAGGGCAATCGACAGCATGCCCGCCAGGATCTGGGGCAGCAGCACGCTCAGGGTGTTAACCCCCAACACTTTGGCCGAGAGGGCCTGCAACCACAGGCCCAGCGGGGGCTTATCCACCGTGACCGAGGCGCCGGGTTCGGCGGCCACGAAGAAAAAGTTGTGCCAGGATTGCAGCATGCTGGTCACGGCCGCGGTGTAGTAATGATTGACGTATCCCAGGGCGGACAGGTTGGCCAGGCGCAGCCCGGCAGCCAGTAAAAAAATAATGCCCAGGGCAACCCGTTCGAAGGCCAGAGAATGCAAGAAGAGCGTTGCCCGGGCATGAATTACCGATAATGCTGGCTTGGTCTGTACACTAGAACCCATTCTCGATAAGACTCCTCCCCTATTTAAACCACACAACTATTTTCATGAGGTTTAGAAAAAGTTAATTTTTTATTCAGGCCGGCCCATTCCGGGTTCGGGGTGCGGGGACGGCGTCTCTGGATCCGAAAAAACTGCCGGGATTAAATCAAATCTTTTTTTCTCCTGTACCAAATCTATATTTTGCCCGGCTATGATCGGGCATAGATCGATCCCATCTGCCCGATTGGGGCGAAGTGGATCGGCGAGTGAAAACACGCCCGAGGGGCGCAGGCTCGAAATTGTACCGGTGAAAGGAACACACACGATGAAGCATAAGATGATTTCGATGATACTTTCCACGGCTACACTGGTGGTCGTGGCTGTATATGCAGGACTGAACCTGCCCCAGTTGCAGGCCTATTTCACCACCCAGGAGACGCAGACGCCGTCTGAGAACCAGTACCTGGGCCTGGGGATCCTCAACCTGGAGGGGACGGACCTGGCTGTGACCGCCGAACAGGCGCAAGAGCTGCTGCCCCTGTGGAAGGCGGTGAAGAGCCTGAGCACAGATGACACCACTTCGCAGGCTGAGATGGAGGCCTTATACACGCAGATCGAAGAGAGCCTGCGCGGTGAGCAGGCCAGCGCCATTGCCTCCATGACGTTCGATACGGACGAGATCAGCCAGATGATGGGCGCCTACACGGCCGCCAGCCAGGCGACCGGTACACAGGACACGGCGAACAGTGCGACCGGCGCCAGCATGCAGCAGCCGCCTCAAGACATGGGTGATATGGGCGGCCCCGGCGACATGATGGCGGGCGGCGGGGGCGACTTCGGCGGCGGGATGGATATGTCCCAGGTGGAGACCCAATCCCAGTCGCAGGCTCTGTCCGGGGATGGCTCAAGCAGCCCGGACCTCAACTACCTGGTCTCTGACTCACTCATTGCGCTGCTGCAGGAGCGCAGCGCAGCCTGAATTTCTTCCCCGGAGGTGATACGATGGCGATCATTGTCTACCTGAGCATGGCTGTAGTGGGATTGATCCTGGGTGCGATTGCGGTAGCGGGCGCTTGATAGGCTTTCACAAAATGATGCCCGAAGGAGAATGCCCGGCCATTCCGCAGCTGCCGGTGAAACCTCTTCTTCGGGCTTCCACTATACCCCACCAGGGGTGCCCCCGACTGTGAAGCTGCCATGGCAGGCAGAACCTCGCCCTTGCTCCCTCCCACTGGTTAACCGGGCGGCCGGCATGCATATGGAAAACGGCGAGATCAAACGCGACCCCACCCATTTCCGTCAGACGGATGAACCCGCCCCCAGGACGAAAATGCACCCCAGGATGGCAGAATGTTGATATAAACACTCTTAATATGTAAAATAACAGAGACTCAGGATAGGCGTGGCTCGGGATTGACAGGAGCGGTTTTGCCGCTCCTATGAATCCCAGGTTCACTTCTTCTTTCGACCTTGAACGGATAATAACGACGGGTGAACCCGTCTCAAGGAATATGTTTTACCTGGAGAGGGAATCAAATGCAATTGGAAGGTATCCATCACGTGACGGCCATTACCGGCCAGGCAGTCCATAACGTGGACTTTTATACCCGTGTCCTGGGGATGCGCCTGGTCAAGAAGACGGTCAATCAGGACGACATCTCCGCCTATCATCTTTATTACGCCGATGCCTTCGGCACGCCCGGAACCAACGTCACGTTCTTCGATTGGCCGGCAGTGGTGCAAAACCGCAGCGGATCGGGAAGCATCGCCCGCATCAGCCTGCGAGTGCAGGGCCGCCCGGCGCTGGATTGGTGGGCCCAACGCCTGAGCGAGGCCGGCATCCCACACCAGGGCGTGGTCGAGGTCGAGGGAATACCCCAGCTGCGCTTCAACGACCCGGAAGGCCTGGAACTGGCCCTGCTCGACGACCTGGGACAGGCCGGGGGCGGCACGCCGTGGGAACACAGCCCGGTGCCATCAGAGACCAGCCTGCGCGGGCTGTATGCGGTCACGCTGCGCGTCAAGCGCCTGGAGCAGCTGGCCCTGGTGATGACCCGCATCCTGGGCTTTCAAATGGTGAATGAATATCCCCTGCCAGGCCAGCCACAGGGGCGCGTGGCCGTTTTCAGCGTAGGCCCTGGCGGCCCGGGGGCTGAGGTCCACGTGGAGGTCAACCCGGACTTCGAATATAACCGGTTGGGGCGCGGTGGGGTGCACCACGTGGCTTTTCGCACACCGGACGATGAAGGGCAGCACGCCTGGCGCCAGCAGATTTCTTCCATGGGGTTGGAAGTGACCCCGGTGATCGACCGCTTCTATTTCAAATCGATCTACTTCCGCGTCCCGGAAGGGATCCTGTTCGAGATCGCCACCGATGGGCCTGGCTTCGACGTCGACGAAGACGTGGCCCACCTGGGCGAGCGATTGGCCCTGCCGCCTTTCCTGGAGCCGCAGCGCGAGTATATCGAGGCGCAGCTGAAACCCTTGTAATACGGCCCCTGTTCATCACCGGTGCAGCATGATCCTCCCCAAAGAGCGCGATCCTCGTTTCATCACCCTCCGCCGCGGTGGGACACTCACAGATTCAGATCATCACTTGCTGGCTTTATGGGCTGCCACGTGCGCGGAGCACGTCCTGTACCTCTTCGAGTCTGTGAAGCCTTCGGACTCTCGCCCGCGGCACGCAATTGAGCAAGCTCGGGCATGGGTGCGCGGTGAGATCCCGATGACCCAGGCGCGCACGGCGGCTGGGCACGCCATGGCGGCGGCCCGGGAGCTGCGCGGCGCGGCGCGGTATGCTGCCTATGCAGCGGGGCAGGCGGCGGCGGTGGCTCACGTCGCCGCGCACGAACTCGGCGCGGCTGCCTACGCGATCAAGGCTGTGCGTGCGGCTGCCCTTGAAGGCGCGGGCGAGCGTGACGGCCGGCTCGAATGCCGTTGGCAGCGCGACCATCTGCCGGATGCGATTCGTGATCTCGTCCTGGATGATCAGCGGTTGCGAAACGACATCTGCTGGTCGGTATTCGACTGTTAATTGGCGATTGGCGAGTGCCAACACTGGAGCGTGCAGGCTGGCGCCGGAAGTGATTGAGCAACGCGTGGGTTCGCTTTAGAATCCAGCGTTTTTCGTGTGGATGTAATCTAACCGGTTGGACGCAATCGAAGCGGTTCGTGTGGGGATACCGGGCGACCTGGGGGAAGGGGAGGGCCGGCTTTGGCGTGGGTGCGAGTGGGCCAGGTCACCTGGCCATGCTGCGCCGTAAACGACCCTGCTGCGGCCTGATTGCGCTCTGGCCGGCTTACGCCAGGGCGTCCTCAGCGAACATTGAACGGCCAGGCCTCCTACCGGGGCGCTTTGGAGTCCCGGCCGGCTGGAAAAGGTCACGTGTCCTGAGGCGCATCACGAATGGTGATACAACCACGCCGGGATCCACAGGAACAGTGTGGCCAGGATGAACTCGGGGTGGCAGGACAGCAGGCCAAGCAGGGCGACCGGCCAGGAATAAAACCCCAGGTAGGGGGTGAAACAAGCCGAGGACAGGATGGCCGGGCCGATGTCCCCTTTGCGGATGGCGTAGGCCAGCAGGAAGATCCCGAGGATGACGCCGTAAGGCCAGATGTTGGCGTCGTGATAGGCGCCCATGCCCACCATGTGAGGCGCCCGGGTGAGCAGCGCATCCAGCATGTTGGGAGAATAACACACCAATTGCAACGCATAGGCCAGGGTTACCGGGGCAAACACCCGGGCCACCTCGCGCGCTTTCCCTTTCCGCCAGGCTTCTACCGCCCAGAACAAGGCCACGGCCGCTCCGGACTGTGGTTTGGCCAGTACGAAGAACAAGCCGATCTGGGGCGGGAGCACGAAGCCCAGGGCCGACAAGACGTCTATGTAATCGCCGTTGATGGCCATGAACTGCACCTGGGGGGCACAGATGAACAAAGCCAGGGCGAGCGGTTTGGCGCCCCGCCGGTAAGCCACGTAACCGAGGGTGAACAGGCACGCCAGAGACAGCAAAACGCCCCCCACCCGCACAGGCAGCAGGGACAAGGGGTAGATGGGCAGCAAGGCCCACACCGGGTAGAAATAGCCGTACGTGGGGTCGGCATAGATATTGGCCGAAAAGAGATCCCGGGCAGCCGGATAGAACGTAATCGCTCAGTCCGAGCCGGGAAAGGCATGGATGTAGAAATAAGAACCCTGCACCAGGGCGAAGATGACGAATATCCCCACACCCACAGGGTTCTTCCAGCGGATGACATTATCCGGCAGCCTGCGCGTGAGGATGAATTGTCGCTTCGTTGCTTGCATCGATGCCCTTTGCCAGCCAGCAGCCAATAGGGCGATTTTCCACCCTGGTGGCGCGTGCTCCGGGATTAAATTCCGATAAAGTATTGCGGAGATCCAATAATTATAGCCTAATTGGAGTGAACGATTACGGTGACACTGCCCCGGCGTGCACACGCCGGGGCAGTGGATGGTGACTCACTATCTCGATGGCTGGAATGGGGTTTTACCCGTCGCCGTTTCCGTTTTCGTAGACACGGCTGCCGGCAAACAATTTCTGGAACAGCCCGGCGCGCTGGTTGTCGCCGTCCAGCAGGATCTTCAACTGGGCGGCCTTGATCTGGTTATCCAGGCGGCGAGTTTCCGCCTCGGCGGCCTGTAACTCCAGGGCGTGGTCGTCCAGGGCAATGCCCTGGCCCAGGAATGCCTCGACCATCACACCATCGGTGCGCATGACGTTCTTCTGGGCGTTGACGATCACCCCCGGCACTGCCACGTGAAACTGGTTGATCGGGTCGTGGTAATTGGAAATGTAATCGCGCTGCACTTTCAAGGGATACTCACCCTCTGCCTGGGGCGCCTGTGGATCTCCGGCGGGTGGGGAGCTGCGGGTGATAAAATCGGCGTGGGGATTGCCCTGGTAATCTCGAATACCGCTCAGTTCGTTCTCGATGGCGCCGCGCACGGCGCCGCGTTGTTCTTCCTTCAAGACTTTCGCCAACAAGCCGTCCATCTCGGCCAGGGACACGGGGGCGTAGCCGGAGGCGGCAATGCGCACATCGATCAGCTGCAGCAGGGTATAGAATTCCTGGTTCATCTGCCGGAAGACGAAGTTCAGGGTGTGGCTGCTGTTGACGTTTTCGATCTCGCGGATGACGTCCTGGGTATCCTGCTGTTCCACCGTCTTTTCCGAGCTGGCCGAGACGCTGACCTCGCGCTTGGCGGAGGCGGTGGCGGCGTGCTTCGAGGTCGCGTTGGAGACGTTCTTGGCAAATTCTTCCCGGCTGGACTCGGTGGCGGAGGTCTTCGAGCTGCTGTCTGTGCCAGACAGGGATCCGCTCACCTGGGCGCTGCCAAACCCCCAGCTGGCCTCTACTGAGGCTTCCATACTGGCCGAGGTGGAGCTGTCTTTTTGATAAGACGAGCGCGACGCGGCGGTGGACCCGCTGGCCCATTCCGATTCCAGCGCCGATTGGAATTCCTGGGCGCTTTCCTCTGTATACGAATCCAGAATCGATGAAGCGCTGACCCGGGTCTCCTTGGAGGCCCGGTAGGAGGACAGGCTGATGGTGGTCTTTTCACCCGGCAGCAGGGAAAAAGTGCCGACCACCCTGCCGGCTCCGTAACCGCCCAGGTAAGAGGATAGGCGATAGCGTTCCAACAGGTACAGCGCCGGCTGCGTATCTCCAACCTGGGTGTCGATGAAGCGGTAGTTCAACTGGCCTCCGGTGGTGCGATACAGGGTGAGCTGCTCACCAGCCTGGTATTTGCTGATGAACACATCCAGAAAACGATCCGTTTCCGGTAGGGCCTGTTGGGCGGCGTGACGCGCTTCGGCAGTATTGATCCAGCCCAGGGTGGGGAAGAAGAGCGGGTCGAAGACGCCTTGCTCCTTGGCTTGTTTATAAGCCGTGGTCAGGTTCCCGGCCGTCAGATGCGGCCCAGGGATGGAATCACCTCCGGTGTCTCTGAGGGGCCGTGTGGATGCACCCCACTGACCGTTGCTGATGGCTCCATCCAGGTTGTTTCCGGAGTAATCTCTGGTCGTTTGCCCCTGGCCTTCGTTGAAACGCAGGTAGCATAACAGATCGTCTTCGCCGCCGACCGAGATCGACATATGGTTACGGATGTCCTCCGGGCTGCGTTCACTGCGCCACAGGCGGAATTCGTCGACCACGCCGTGAAAAGCCCCGCCCAAGACGGCATCTGCGCACAGGACGATGGCGCGCTGGGGAAGCTTTATCCCTTCGACCTCGATGTGGCCGACGGCATTGCCGTCTACGTACAGGGTGATCTTATTGGCGGGCGACAGGCTGGCGGCAACGTGGTGCCACTGGTTGGGATCGATGGGCGAGCTGGTGACGGTCTGGCCGGACAGGCTCAAAACCACCCGGTCCTGGTCGTTGATGTTAATGAGAAACGGGTTGTAGAGGATCGCGCCCCGCCCGCGCAGCCAGATTTCGTAGGTCAGCCCGTTGGTAAACGGTTGTGCCGCGGGCAGGCTGATTGTGACCATGGTGTCGGCGTAGCACAGCAGGGCATAGTCTGGAGCCAGCTGTTTTGAAAAATAGTTAACCGGCAGGTTGAGACGGATCACGTGGATGCCTGTATAAGTGGTTGGCTCAGGCACCGAATACTGGATGCCCGGGATCTGGAATCCCAGGGCGCTGGAAAGTTTTGTTCCCGTGGTCATTTTCTAGTCCCCTTTCTGATTCAATTGACGGAAACGATTTATCTTTCCCCTTCTAGATTGTCAGGCTCATTGCTGTGGGGCTGGATGGGTATTAAACGGATATAGATTACCCGATTGGTTTGTATATTATAGCGCCGGTGGGTATGAAAAGGAAAATCGGGGGCGATGTGGCTCGGGGTAAACGATGGCCTGCGCCCCACCCGCCGGATGGGAAGGATGGGCGGCGGCGCGGCTCCCCGGGGCTCAGGGCAGGATCAGGTGCAGGTCGCCGAACTCGTGCCACAGGTAGCCCTCTTTCAGGGCCGCGGCGTAAGTACGGCGCAGGTGCTCCTCGCCGGCCAGGGCCGCCAGCATGGCCAGGTGGCTGGAGCGCGGCTCGTGGAGGCCGGTCAGCAGACCATCCAGGCTGTGGATCCCACTGCGCGGCGTCACCACCTGCCCGGTCCAGCCCTCCCCGGGGTGGACTGAGCCATCTGCCGCGGCTACCGTTTCGAGGGCGCGGACCACCGTGGTGCCCACGGCGATGACGCGCTTCCCGGCCTGGCGGGCGGCGTGTACCGCCCGGGCTGTATCGGCCGGCACCCGGTAATATTCTTCGTAGGGCGGCTCGTGCGCTTCCAGGCTGGCGACCCCGGTGTGCAGAACCAGGGGGGCAAACTGAACTCCCCCGGCGACCAGCTGGGTGATCAGCTCGGGGGTAAAGGCCCGCCCGGCCGAGGGCATCTCGGCGCTGCCCGGCTCGTTGGCGTAGACCGTCTGGTAATAGCTGTTGGGCCAGTCCTGGTGGACGTACGGATAGCGGATGGGGAAGCCGTGCTGTTCGAGGTACTCTTCCACCGGGAGAGGCAGCTCGAGGGCCGCGATCCACAGGCGGACAGGTGCATCGCCGGCGCCGCGCTGGTCCTGGCGGTAGGGGGTCAGCAAGGTAACCTCGCCGCCGCCTTCCAGCTGGAGGGTCTCACCAGCCTGGCCCTGGGAGAACGGCCCGGCGCCCTCGGCGGCGCTGCGGCGCAGCTCCAGGCTCCACAACCCGGCCGGCAGGCGGGTGGACAGGCGCACTTCGAGGGGCATGCCGCCGGCGCGCCGGGCGTTCACAGCCGCGTTGAGGGTGGCGCTGGTGTTGATCACCAGCAGGTCCCCCGGCCGGAGAAAACAAGCGATCTGGTTGAAGCGCGTGTGAAAGATGCGCCGGTTGTGGCGGTAGGAGACCATCAGGCGCACCTGGTCCCGGGCCAGGCCGCGCGCTTCGGGGGGCTGGCCGGCTTCCAGCTCGGGCGGCAGGTGAAAATCCAGCCCGGTCAGGGTCTCGGGTAGGGTCTCGGCCGGGGCCGGCGGATGGGGCGCGGGCATCAGCGGTCTGCCTGGGCGGCCAGCTGGCGCGCCTGGTACCGCCCGCTGGGCAGCTTACCGGCCAGCAAGGTCACCAGCCCGGGGACGCTAACCTCGGGCAGCGGCCGGTCGGAGATGTCTTCCCCGGGGAAGGCCTCTTGCTGCATCTGGGTGCGCATGTCGCCGGGGTCGACCCAATAGATTCTCCACTGCGGGTTTTCTGCCGCCAGGATGGCAGACAGCTGTTCGAGGGCGGCTTTGCTGGAGCCATACCCGCCCCAACCCGCGTAGGGCTGGGTGGCCGCGTCGCTGGAGACGTTGATGACCACCGCGTCGGCTTTGAGCGAATTGCGCACGGCTTGCAGCACACCCAGGGGGGCGATGACGTTGGCGCGGTAGACCGCTGCCAGGCTCTCCAGGGGATAATCGAGCAGCAAGGGCTGGGGGCTGGGGCCCAGCAGGCTGGCGTTGTTGACCAGCGCATCCAGGCCGTGGGCGGCCTGGACAGCGCCGGCCAGCGCCTGGCGGTGGGCCGGATCGGCCACGTCGCCGGGGATGGCGGTGACCTGGGTCAGTCCGGCCAGTTCCCGGCGCACGGCCTCCAGGGCCGCCGCGCCGCGGGCATCCAGGATCAGGCGCCAACCCTGGCGGGCCAGGGCGCGGGCCAGGGCCAGTCCCAGGCCGCGCGAGGCGCCGGTGATCAAGATAGTATGCAATTTGGCTTCAGGCATCGTTTAACCACTCCTTCATGCCGGGCGCGCCGCTTGCGCCGCCCGGTTTATATCCCCCATAATATATCTAAATTGGAAAAATATCCACTCTCCGGCAGGGCGCTAGGCGCCCCGCCCCATGACCCAGCCGCCGATGGCCATGAACAACCGGGAGGGATGGGGCTGATGAAGGGTGAAGCGAATTTGTCACGAGCAGCGGTACAGTAAAATTTTATAATAGAGTCAAGGACTGGCTGACTCTATGTCTTTTATTTTAAGATTAGGTGCATTTTGCCATTTTTGAGATATATTTTTTCTTTCGCCATCGAAAAAATCTCTATAGAGCTATAACTAGATAATATGATTAAAATTGGCTCAACTGGTATACGGTAACGTTCTTTTCCAAATATCAGTGTGACATAAATGACATTCCACAGGAATGTAAAGACTAAAATCGATTGTTTCCACTGTCGGCGGGCAAGAATTAAATAGCATCCTGGAATTGTGAGCAGGAAGACCCATCGAAAGTATGTCACTCGAATTATTTCTGCGGGGGTTATGTAATGGACAATATCGTCCAGGGAAGTTGGACCAAACTGGGCTCCATCAGGGATTATCGCCTGTCCTCGATTCCCTAGAGGTGGATCAATCATTTCCAATGGAAGAAGGGGATATGCCCATTGAAAATTCTTTACCCGTTGAATTAGGAATGTCCTGGGATTTTCTTTAATAAAATCGATGGCGATATTATAAAGATAAAGATCTCGTTCGGCTTCCGTTTTCGAATCCCAATCTGGAACAAGTCGCCGTTCTGGTAAGGCTATATTGCTCCACTCTGGTGTGTCTCGCATTTCTGCCATCCAGGTAAAATCCCAGATTGCCCATTTATTGTTCCTGATAGGTAGATAGCTGCCCTGAGTTTTGTAATTAAAGAGAGAATAGGGCAACAAGACAAGGAGAGTTGCTGCGGCTATTATTCCGTACATATACCATTTGAAATGATCTTTGGCGATGATTTTTACAATTAGTAAATAGAATAACAACATTGGAATTAATAAGAAAGCCTCACTTCTGAGGATGCAAGCTAACGATCCAAAGATTCCAAAGAGTAAAAAATGCCACCATTTTGGAGCAGTGGCTAAGAAATAGCTAATATAGATCAGCAGATAAATAATGGGGATAAACAATGTTTCGGTCATAATCGGACGAACATACATAACCAATACCGGACAGATTGCTGTCATAATACCGGCAAGAATCCCCACTCTATTTGAAAAAAGCCGGCAAGCAAGGTCATAGGTGATAAAAACGACCGTGATAGAAAGGGCTACCTGGATTAATCGGACAAAAACCAATGAGTAACCACACAATGACCAGATACAAGCGAGGAACAAGGGATAGATTGGAGAGACAATCCCCGTAGTTTGAAATGGCACAGCAATCCAAAAATCTGTGCTGGTCACGAAGCCTAATCCGCTTAGCAGGTTGGTGCCTATATCGATATAAATATTTTGGTCGAAAAGCGAATCGTGAAGGGCATTATCAAGCCCACCAAAGATGGTCAGAAAACCTAGTGCATAATCAGGAAACATTTTCGGAAATAGAAAGATGATCTTCCAAGGAGCAACTCAAGGCGGCACAAACCCGCTCTTCCAACTCGCATGGCGACAAGGTGCGCTCGGGTTCAACGATGCGGCGTTTGCCATGTA
>JAAZNB010000081.1 GCA_012798515.1 Chloroflexota bacterium | reverse complement strand
GGGGGGAAAAGAACTCATCTCGAGCTGACATTATGTTAACACCTGCCCAAGCGGGTGAATTGGGGGGTGACCCGCGGTATAATGAAGGTAGTGTCTTTATCTACACCCACCCCGGAGAGTTTCATCTCATGATGGAGCGAAAAATTCGCGTGCTGGTTGCAAAGCCTGGCCTGGATGGTCATGATCGCGGCGCAAAGGTAGTTGCGCGTGCCCTGCGCGACGCCGGGATGGAAGTCATCTACACCGGCCTGCGCCAGACCCCGGAAATGATCGCCGAAGCCGCGCTGCAAGAAGACGTGGACGCAGTCGGCCTGTCGGTGCTCTCGGGCGCCCACATGGCGCTGGTGCCGCGTATCCTGGATCTGTTGCGCAGGAACGGGCAAGGACACGTACTCGTTTACGTCGGCGGGATCATCCCCGAAGCCGACGTCCCGGAATTGATCCACATGGGAGTCAAAGCGGTTTATGGCCCGGGAACACCGACCCGTCAAATCGTGGAGGAGATCCGCCAGACGATTTTCTCCATGCCGGCGGCCTGAGTTTGGATTGCGCCCATGACTGACCTGGCTGATGCCGTACGCAGCGGCGACCGGTTTTCCCTGGCTCGCCTGTTGACCATGGTGGAGAATGGTACCCCCCAGGGCCGCCAGGCGCTGGATGAGCTGTTTGCCTATACCGGCCGGGCGCACCTGGTGGGTGTGACCGGTTCCCCGGGGACGGGAAAATCTTCGCTGGTCAACCAGCTGGCGCGGGCCTTGCGCGGCCTGCCGGCGGGGGAGGAGCCGCACAAGGTGGCCGTCCTGGCCGTAGACCCCTCCAGCCCGTTCACGGGTGGGGCGCTGCTGGGTGACCGCATCCGCATGCGCGACCTGGCCGGGGATCCCGGGATCTTCATCCGTTCGATGGCCTCGCGCGGCGCCCTGGGCGGCCTGGCGAGCACCACGGCGGCCATGGCGCAGGTCTTCGATGCAGCCGGGTTCGACATGGTGATCATCGAGACGGTTGGGGTGGGCCAGGGCGAAGTGGACATCGCCCGCCTGGCGCACACGACCCTGGTGGTCGAAGCGCCGGGGATGGGTGACGATATCCAGGCCATCAAAGCCGGGATTCTGGAGATCGCCGACATCCTGGTGATCAACAAGGCCGACCGGCCGGGGGTGGAAAATACCGAGCGAGCGCTGCGCGCCATGCTCGATTTGGCCACCCCGGAGCGCATGGCCAACCGACCGTGCGGGCATCACGCCCCCGGCGTGCCGGGCGGCCCCGGGCAGGACGAGCAGGATGACCCGGTGTGGAGCCTGCCGGTGTTGAAATCGGTGGCCCCCCAGGGCACAGGCATCCCCGAACTGGTCCAGGCCATCCTGGATCACGGCCGCTATCTCCGCCGCAGCGGCGCCTGGCGCCAGCGGGAGATGGCCCGTTTGCAGTGCGAGCTGGATGCCCGCCTGCACGCCTCTCTGGAACAGCGCTGGCGGAGCCAGCTCCCGGAGGGCTATTACGAAGCCGTGCTGCAGCGCCTGGGGCAGCGCGACGTATCCCCACACCAGGCGGTCGCGGCGCTGTTAGATCCTCAGGAGGCGCCGGCTTCCTGAACAGGCCGCATGGCGGTGCAAGCCCTGGGTAGAGCGTATTCGCATTGTGCGCCAACCCGAGCGGCCGGGGCTGAGTCTCAGTTTCGACCCTGGTATGACTGTGCCAGGATGGAATACCGTTTGTCCAGCGGCGTATCTCTTCCGCTGCCCTAACCGGCCCGGACCGGCTGCTCGAGACGGACTGGTGGTTGCGATCATAAGCACCCTGATTTCGGGGGGCCAGGGTGTTGTAAAAGAACAGGAGTTGGAAAGAAGATGCCTATTAATGCAGTGCGTCACGAACGCATGGTCTATGGTGGAATCAAGTTGTACGCCGGAACTGCCTCTCCCGAGCTGGCGGCGAAAATAGGTGAATACCTGGGCACCCCACTGTGTGACCGCGAAATCATTACATTTCCGAACGACAACATGTTTGTCAAACTGCAAACCAGTGTGCGCGGGCAGGACTGCTACGTCATCCAGACGACCTCCGTCCCGGTGCACCGAAATTTAATGGAACTATTGATCCTGCTGCAAACGCTGCGCCTCGATTCGGCCGCCCGCATTACCGCCGTGGCGCCCTACCTGTGCTACGCTCGCTCCGACAAGAAGGACCAGCCGCGCGTGCCGATCACGGCCCGCCTGGTAGCCGACATGATCGAGATTGCCGGCGCCGACCGCTACATCACATTGGACCTGCACGCCGGCCAGATCCAGGGCTTCTTCTCGATCCCCGGTGACGTCCTGTCGGCCTTCTACATCCTGATCGATTACCTCAAGTCGATCCAGAACCAGATGCACCGCCCGGTGGTGGTGACCGCCGACCTGGGATTTGCCAAGAAGGCCCGCAACTACGCCGCCAGCCTCAACATTCCCATGGCATTCATCGAGAAACGCCGCCTGGCCAACGACGCCAAGGCCGAAGCGCTGACCCTGATTGGCGACGTTTACGAACGCGACGTGATCATCGTGGACGATGAAGTGGACACCGGTGGCTCGATTGCCCAGGCGGTCAACCTGGTCAAGGACTTTGGAGCGCGGGACGTCTACATTGTGTTTGTGCACCCCGTGCTGTCGGCCAAAGCGTCCGAAATCCTGGCTGGCCTGCCGGTGAAAGAATACATCACCACCGACACCATCCCGATCATCCCCGAGAAACGGGAAAAGCTGGGCGAGCGCCTCAAGATCCTCTCCGTGGCGCCCCTGTTGGGTGAGGTGATCCTGCGCGCCAACCAGGGCCGCAGCGTGGGTGAGATGTTCAACGAGTAGCAGAGAACGAGGAAGATTTGCCAGAACTCCCCGAGGTAGAGACGATTGCCCGCGCACTGCGCCAGGGGGGACGCGGTGCGCCGGCCATCGCCGGGGCACAGATCACGGCTGCACGGCTGCTGTGGCCGCGCACGCTGGCCGAACCGGACGGCGCGGGCTTCCTGGGGCGCGTTGCCGGGCAGCGCATCGAGGCAGTTGGACGGCGGGGAAAATTTGTGCGCCTTCAATTGACCCGTGACTGGCTGCTGATCCACCTGCGCATGACCGGGGACCTGCGCGTCGAGGCGCAGTGCGACCCGGACGGCAGCCCGCTGCCCCTGGCGCCCCACGACCGGCTGGTCCTGGATTTCGCCGGCGGTTACCGCCTGGCTTTCAACGACGCGCGTAAGTTCGGGCGGGTGTGGCTGGTGGACGACCCTGAGACCATCCTGGGCGGGCTGGGCCCCGAGCCGCTGGACGAGGCGCTGACGCCGGCGGTTTTTTACGCCAACCTGCACGCCCGCCGCAGGCAGTTGAAGCCCCTGCTGTTGGACCAGTCTTTCCTGGCCGGGATGGGCAATATCTACACCGACGAGGCGCTGCACGTGGCGCGCCTGCACCCCTTACAACCCTCCGAGCGGCTCAACCCGGCGCAGGCCGGCGTGCTGCTGGATTCGATCCGCACCGTGCTGCTGGAGGGCATCCGCCACAACGGCGCCAGCATCGATTGGGCCTACCGCGGCGGCAATTTTCAAAACACGTTCCGCGTGTACCAGCGCACCGGGGAAGCCTGCCCGGTGTGTGGCGCGACCATCCAACGCACCGTCATCGGCCAGCGCGGCACGCACTTTTGCCCGGTGTGCCAGGTGTTGAAGGACGATGGAAGCGGCGGGTGAGGCCATCCGCACCTGGGGCGATCCCAGGTATTTTCCCAATCTACATTAACGTTAAGCGCCTCCAAAATGCCTGTTGGGAGGCGTTTTATTATATACTTTGAGGGTAACTGCTCAGTCGGGAGGGGGGCCGTCTGCTTTCACCTCGGTTCGAGCAGTTCTTTGGAATGATTTACAGGCTGGGTTGCACAGGATTCAACACAGTATCGTCGCATCATGTGATGGAATCGCCCGGGGGCAGGAGAGCGTTGGCCTGGCCGTCCACTCCCTGGCGGTGCGAGGGATTGCGATGCCAAATTTAAGTACTACGATCATACTTGCACTTTTATTCGTTACGATTGGTTTTATCGGGGGGGCCATGGTGGCCGTGTTGTATTTCGAGCGCCAGCCCCGTTCCCACGAGCGTGAAAAAGAAGCTCCGCCGCAACGCCACGAGCAAGAGCTGCGCCTGTGGCGGGAGAGGCCCGGGGCGCCCCTGACGCTGGAGGTGGACGGGCAGGTGTTGCAGGGCGCCGAAGCCGTGGACAGCTTGCAGCGCGAAACCGTCACCGGCATGCTGCGCGAGCTGGCCGGGTGGGTGACGGCGACCAAACCGGCGCCGGTCGCGGCCCCGCCGCCCCCGCCGGCCCCGGTTCCGGTGGCGCCGGCCTCGCCTCCGCCGGCCGTGACCGGGGTACGTTCCGCGCCCGGGACGGCCGCGGAGAAACCGGCGGCGAAGAAGCCCAAGAAGGGGGAGCCGGCGCCGGCCGAGCCCAAGAGCATTGTGGAACAGATTGATGAGATCTTTCAGGACAAGCTGGCGCACAGCCCGCTGGCCGGCCGGCCGATCTGGCTGGGAGAAGACCCGCGCAACGGGGTGGCCGTCCACGTGGATCAAGAGGTGTATTACGGCATCGATGCCGTGCCGGATGGCGTGGTATTGAGTTTTATCCGCGAGTCGGTGCAGGAATGGGAGCGGCGCACCGAGCAGGGCGCTGCGTAAGCCGCGTCACAGCACAGCAGGTTGTGAGGGGACGGCGGCGAGAGGCCTTTTTCCCTGCCAGAGTGGGGGTATGTTGGGCCGGGGAGCGCCGCGATGGATATCGATCTTCCGGGCGCGATCAGGGGGGTCGGCTTTCGCTCCTGGGGTGGGCCGGCCCTTTAAAAGGAGTGCGAGATGGCTGCTTCCAGCGGCAGAAAAGTGCCGCTGGAAGCAGCTATCTCGTATAAAAACCTTTTCTCCCCCGCTCTGCGGCAAAAAACGCCGCGAAGCGGGGGCCGGGAGGTTCGATTCAGGAATTATGGTTAAATATCCATTATAATTACAGGTGAACGAACCTCGAGGAGACAAAATGGCCACCCCTGAAGACCGGTTGAGAATCCTGCGCATGGTACAGGAAGGTAAGGTAACCCCCGAAGAAGGCAGCCAGATGCTGGAAGCTTTGGAGGATGCAAACCGGCCGGACGCCCAACCGGCGAGCGGGAAACCGGCGCGCTGGCTGCGGGTGCGCGTCACCGACACCAACAGCGGTAAACTGCGCGTCAACGTGCGCATGCCGATCAGCCTGGTGACCACCGGGGTAAAAATGGGGGCGCGTTTCTCACCCGAGGTGGAGGGCCTGGACATGGCCCAGTTGATGGAATATGTGCGCGCCGGGCGGACCGGGCAGATCGTGGACCTGTTCGACGACGTCGACGGTGAACACATCGAGGTCATCATCGAATAACTCGCCCTGGTGCTCACCTCACCCCTACAACTTAAGCGGGCCCGGGATGGTTTTGCCATCCCGGGCCCGCTTTTTTGATCCTCCGTGGCGAACGTGTCCTGGGGGGCGGTGAGACCGCCCAGGGAACCCACACAACGCCAGGCGTTAATTTAATTTGAAATGAGCGGTCGAGGTTTGCAGCTCGTTGGCAATGGCGGCCAGGGAGCCGGCGGAGAGGTCCAGCCGGTCGACGTTGGCGCTGACGTCGGTAATGGAGGCAGTGATCTCCTCGGTCGCGGCGGCGTTCTGCTGGCTAAAAGCGGCCACAGACTCGATGATGTCCAGCGTCTGGCCGGCGTTTTCCTCGATCTCGTCCACCGCGGCGCGATATTCTTCGACCATGGTGGTAACCTGTTCGATGGCCATGTCGAGGGCGGCCATGGCCTGGACGACCTCCTGGTTGGCGCTGTGGGCCGTGCCCGACTGAGCGTTCATCTCGCCGGCTGCCTGGAGCAGCTGGTCGATGGCCTGGCCGGAGTTGGCGGCCAGCTGTTGGCCCTGGTGGACCTTCTCGGTGGTGGCCTGCATGGAGGTTACCGTCTCGGCCATGTTGTCCTGCGTGTTCTGGATGATGGCGGCGATCTCGCGCGTGGCCTGGGTGGAGCGCTCGGCCAGCTTACGCACCTCGCTGGCCACCACGGCAAAGCCGCGGCCGCCTTCCCCGGCGCGGGCCGCCTCGATGGCGGCGTTGAGGGCCAGCATGTTGGTCTGTTCGGCGATGTCGCGGATGGTCTCTACGATGGCGCCGATCTGCTCGGAATAGCCGTTCATCACCTGGATAGAAGCGGACGAAGATTCCACCGCCTGCTGGATATTGTTCATCTGGTCCAGGGTCTGGTGGATGGCCTGGGCGCCGTCCCGGGCCACCTGCATGGAATGGGAGGCCGAGCGGGTGACGGTTTGAATGGCCTGCGAAGCGGCCTGGATGGCGTGGCCGATCTGGGTGGAAGCGACCAGGGCTGACTGGGCGGCATCGGCCTGGGCGCCGGCCGCCAGGCTGACCTGGTTGACCGAGACGGCGATGCCGCGCACGCTCTGGTTGGCGCGGTCCATCATGGCCGCCTGCTCGCCCACGGCCCGGCTGATCTGCTGGCTGGTGTCGCTCACCTGGCGCGCCGAGGAGCGTACCCCCTGGGACGATTCGGCCAGGGCGCGCCCGGAGGCCTGCACCTGGCGGGTGCGCTCGCTGACCATAGACAGGGTGGCGCGCAGGCTGCCCGGTTCGGAATTGAAGGTGGCCACCGGAACGCCCTGGGCGGCGATCTGGTTGATGGTGTAGACCAGCCCGGCGTCGGCGGCGCACACGCCGATGGCGTGGTAGCCACGGGCGACCAG
>JAAZNB010000558.1 GCA_012798515.1 Chloroflexota bacterium | reverse complement strand
TTTCCCTGCGCTGGCCCCCATTCGCCAGAACGCCGCATGGGGGAAGCGGGGTGAATCCACGGCTTGTAATATTAAACTAATATTAGTATTATTATCCTATTATGGCGCTGCCATGGCGCATCCTTATCCGGTCTGGTCCATCCGAGAGAGAGCACATCGCATCCAGACGCTCTGCTCCCGGCATAAAAGGGGTGACAACGAGATGATCAAACGCCTGCGCTATTCCTTCGACAACCTGTTCTCCATGGGCCCCGGCGGGCTGATCGCCTGGCTGGGGCTGCTGTCTCTGTTGATGGCCGGGATCATGACGGCCCTGCTCACCCTCACCGGGATGTCCCCCGGCGGCGAGGAACACTACGGCGTGATCGAAGCTGCCTGGCTCAGCCTGGTCAGCGTCATCGGCGAAGGCTCGGTGGCCGGGCGCGAGGCCGCCTGGGGCTACCGCCTGCTGACCCTGGGGATCACCTTCGGCAGCATCTTCGTCACCAGCATGCTGATCGGCATCCTCACCAGTGGCATCCAGGCCCGTTTCGAAGACCTGCGCAAGGGCCGCTCCGAAGTGGCCGAGCAGGGCCACACTGTGATCCTGGGCTGGTCGGAGCAGATCTTCACCATCATCCCCGAGCTGGTGCAGGCCAACGCCAGCCAGCCGAGCGCCTGCATCGTGGTGCTGGGCGAAGAAGACAAGGTGGCCATGGAGGACCAGCTGCGCCAGAAGATCGGCTCCACCGGGCGCACGCGCATCGTGTGCCGCACGGGCAGCCCCATGGAGATGAACGACCTGAGCATCGTCAACCTCAATCAGGCCCGCGCCATCCTGGTGCTGTCGCCCAAGAGCGAAAATTCAGACGCCGGGGTGCTCAAAACCATCCTGGCGATCACCAACCACCCCCAGCGCCGCCCGGCGCCTTACCACATCGTGGCCAGCCTGCGCAGCCCCAAGAACTACGAGGTGGCGCGCATCGCCGGCCGGGGCGAGGTGGAATGGGTGCTGGCCGCCGAGATCATCTCGCGCATCATCGCCCAGACCTGCCGCCAGTCCGGCCTCTCGGTGGTGTACACCGAGCTGCTCGATTTCGGCCACAACGAGATCTACTTTTGCCCGGCCGGCGCTTTCACCGGACGGACCTTCGGCGAGGCGCTGCTGGCCTCCGGGCAGGACGCCGTGGTGGGCATCTTCACCGGGGCGCGCGCCTGGCTCAACCCGCCCATGGACACCCGCCTGCAGGACGGCGACCAGCTGATCCTCATCGCCGCCGATAACACCCAGGTGGTCTTCGACCAGCAGGGCGCCGGCCTGGTACAGCCTGCGGCCATCTCCCTGGGCGAGTTCCCTCCGCCCCACCCGGAGCGCACCCTGCTGCTGGGCTGGAACTGGCGCGGCAGGCGCATCCTGCACGAGCTGGACCACTACGTGGCCCCCGGGTCCGAGGTGATGGTGGCGGCCGACCACGAACACATTCGCGCCGCTGAACAGAGCGGCTGCCAGGACCTGAGCCACCAGGGGGTGTGCTACGCCGTGGCAGACATCACCGACCGCCAGGCGCTGGAAAGCCTGGAGCCCGGGCGCTACGACCACATCGTGCTGCTGTGTTACTCCGACACGTTGAGCGTGCAGCAGGCCGACGCCCAGACCATGATCACCCTGCTGCACCTGCGCGACATCGCCGAACAGAACGGCTATTCCTACTCCATCGTCAGCGAGATGCTCGACGTGCGCAACCGCAGGCTGGCCGCCGTGACCCGCGCCGACGATTTCATCGTCAGCGAGCGCATCATCAGCCTGATGATGGCCCAGGTGGTGGAAAACAAGGCCCTCAACGCCATCTTCGCCGAGCTGTTCGACCCCCAGGGGGCCGAGATCTACCTCAAACCGGCCGCGGCCTACGTCTGCCCGGGAGAGGCGGTGCATTTCGCCACCCTGGTGGCGGCCGCCAGCCGGCGCGGCGAGGTAGCCATCGGCTACCGCCTGGCCAGCCAGGCGCTGAACCCCGAGGCGGCTTACGGCGTGGTGCTCAACCCACCCAAGGCCCAGGCGGTGACCCTCGGCCCGCAAGACCGTGTCATCGTGCTGGCCAACAATTAGGCCCCGCGGCAAGATCCAAACGCAGGGCCTTCTCGAAACTGGCTGTGCAACCCACCCCCGGCGCCGACTGGGGGCGGGGAGATAAGGTCCCCCCACCAGAATGGCTCGTTCCTTGGGCTTCAGCAAAGCCCGGATCGAGGCGCCGGCGCGGTTGCGCGGGGTGGGAAAATGACTACAATGAAAACGAACCTGCCTGTCGTAAAAAGGAGCCATTGCCATGCGTTACCAACTGTTTGGAAAAAGTGGTCTGCGTGTCTCCGAGCTGGCCCTGGGCACCATGACCTTTGGCAAAGACTGGGGCTGGGGGGCCTCCAAGAAGGAAAGCCGCAGGATCTTCGACGCCTACACCGCCCTGGGCGGGAACTTCATCGACACGGCCGACCGCTACACCGGCGGCACGGCCGAAGAGCTGGTGGGCGAGTTCATCGCCTCTGACCGCCAGCGCTTCGTGGTGGCCACCAAGTTCACCCTCTCGACCCGCAAGGACCATCCCAACGCCAGCGGCAGCCACCGCAAGCACATGGTCGAGGCGCTGGAGGCCAGCCTGCGCCGCCTGAACACCCCCTACGTCGACCTGCTGTGGGTGCACGCCTGGGACCAGTGGACGCCCCTGGAAGAGACGCTGCGCGCCCTGGACGACCTGGTGCGAGCCGGGAAAGTGCTCTACGTGGGCGTCTCGGACACCCCGGCCTGGGTGGTCGCCCGGGCCAACACCCTGGCCGAGCTGCGCGGCTGGACGGCCTACACCGGCTTGCAGCTGCGCTACAGCCTGGCCGACCGGGCGGCCGAGCGCGACCTGCTGCCCATGGCCAATTACCTGGGTGTGGGCGTCACCGCCTGGAGCGTGCTGGGAGCCGGGGTACTGACCGGTAAGTACAACCCTGGCTCAGTCGCCGGCGACGCCCAGAACGGTCGCGCCGCCGGCTGGGAGAAACGCCCCCGTGACCTGGAGATCGCCGGCGTGGTGCTGCAAGTGGCCCAGGAAATGGGCTGCACCACCTCGCAGGTGGCCCTCAGCTGGGTGCGCCAGCAGGCCCCGGGGGTCATTCCCATTTTGGGGGCGCGCTCGGTGGCCCAATTGCAGGAGAACATGGAATGCCTCTCCTTGACCCTGTCGGAGGAGCACATGCAGCGCCTGGAGCAGGCCAGCGCCATCGACCTGGGCTTCCCGCACGACTTTCTCGCCTCGGACGAGGTCACCGAGATGGTCTACGCCGGCTTCCAGGCGCGCATGAAACAGGCGCCGCGCCCCTGAGCGGCCGCACGTCTGTGCGCTGCCGGGCATTACATTTATCACTCTTCGGTGCGTAATTCATCACGGGGCACTTCAGGATTACATTTAACAACCGTAACGGAGAGAAGATTCTTTGCGTATCCAGAAAAATTGAGAAGATAAGCCCAGTTGGCGGCTGTGCCGCCAACTGATGTTGCTCCTACCTTGGCATCGCCGCATAATAAACATCACGACTCGCCCGGAGTGTTTGGATTCGGGGCGAAGAAGAAGGTTGATCTATGGACTCACAATACGTGCTCATGGTCATCGGCCTGACGGCAGGCGTCGTCATCTTGATGGCCTATATTTATTTAACCTACCGGCGGGGCATCGCCGTTACGTTAGGCTGGCTCCTGTGCGCCTTCGGCTTTCTCATCGGCGCAGTGACCTTCTTCCTGGGCAAAGAAGGCATGAGCCCGCTGCGTATGCTCATCGCCCTGGCCGTGCTCATGCCGGTCTTGATCGTCATCGTGAACTACCTGCTGCGGGTGGTGGTCAAGCCGGTGCAGCAGCTCACCGCCGACTTCCAGGCCCTGGCCCGCGGCGACCTGGAACAGCACGAGCTGCTCCAGGCCAGGCACGAGATCGGCCAGATCGTCGATTGCGTGCGCAAGGTGCGCACCTACCAGGAATCCATGGCCGTTTTCGCCCAGTCGATCGCCGACGGCCGCCTGGACGCCAGCCTGACCCTGGCCTCTGAACAGGACGGCCTGGGTAAGGCCATGCAGCACATGCAGGCCGGGCTGCACGCCCTGGTCGGCCAGGTGACCACCAACGCCGAGCGATTGAGCGCCGCCGCCGTCCAGCTGGTGGAGTCTGCCGAACAGGCCAGCCAGTCGACCATGCAGATCTCCGACACCATCCAGCAGGTGGCCCGCGCCAGCGCCGACCAGACGGTCAGCATCCAGCACACCAGCGAGCTGGTGGAGGAGATGGACAACGACATCCTGGGGGTCGTAAACGGGGCCCAGAAGCAGGAGCAGGCCATCCAGGGCATGTCGGAGACCACCGCGCAGATCGCCACGGCCATCCAGGAAGTGAACGAGCGCAGCCGGGTGGTCAAAGAACAGTCCGGCCGGGCGGCCCAGGTGGCGCGCACCGGGGCCAAATCCGTGGCCGAGACCCTGCAGGGTATGGAAAACATCCAGAACCAGGTGTCCGTCGCCGCCCAGAAGATGTACGAAATGAGCCGCAGCGTGGGCGCGGTGGGCAACATCGCCAATACCATCAACGAAATCGCCAGCCAGACCAACCTGCTGGCCCTCAACGCGGCCATCGAGGCCGCCCGGGTCAGCAGCCAGAGTATCCACATCAGCCAGGAGCTGCTGCAATCTCACCTGGTGTCGGTGGGCAAGCTGGTGGCCGAGATCTTCAAGCTCAAATCGAACAACACCAGCACCGCCGACCTGGCGCGCCTCGCCGAGGACTGTCGCATTTCGGCCATCAACATCACCGACGGCGACGGCACGACTATTTATTCCAACCTGGTCAAAGAGATCGGCTACCGCTTCTCCGACGACCCCAACGAACAGTCCTACGAATTCCGCGCCCTGTTGAACCGCCGGGACGGTGTGGTGGTGCAGCCCATCCAGCCCCGCTCGCGTGACAACATCCCCTACCTGTACGTGGGCGTCTCCCGCCGGGACACCTCGGGGATCATCCAGGTGGGCATCACCGCCGACGAGATCTCCCACCGGGCCGAATACGGGCGGGGCTTCGCCGTGGTGTCCGAAGAAGTGCGCCGCCTGGCGGAGCGCGCCGCGGCCTCGGCCAAAGAGATCGAAAAGATGCTGCGCGGTATCCAGCACACCGCCAAAGAAGCCATGGCGGCCATGACCAGCAGCGCCCAGGAAGTGGAAAATGGGGTGACCCGTTCGCACCATTCGGAAAAATCGCTGCACGACATCCTCATCGCCGTCGAGCAGGTACAGGCCCTGGCGGCGGGCACGGCCGAGACGGCCAACGAGGTCAGCGCGGCGGTAGAAAACATGCTGTCCGCGGTGGAAGCGGTGGCCAACGTCGTCGAGCAAAACCGGACCGCCATGCAGGAGATGACCCACCAGTCCGACGGGGTCAAGCAGGCAGTCAGCGATTTCTCGGCCCTGAGCGAAGAAAACAGCGCCGCCATCGAGGAAGTCTCGGCCTCCACCCAGGAAGTCTACGCCCAGATCGAAGAGCTGGCCAACGCCTCCAACCTGGTCTCCGAACTGACCGGGCAGTTGAGCCAGGCCGCCCAATCTTTCACCCTGCGGGAGTAACGCCCCCAGGAAGCCGGCCTGAGCCCGGCCCGCAATTGACCCGGGCCGCCAGGGGGTAGTTACTGCTATCTCGGTCTATCGCAATGAAAAGGGGAGCTATGTGGCAATACAGGATGACCGGTGACATCACCATACAGCTGTCCGGCGGGCTGTTCCTGGAAAAGCGCCGCCTGTTCTTACCCTGGGGCGCCCGCTTCGACCAGCTGCTGGCCACGGGGGTGCCCACCCTCGACCAGGAATGCCACCGCTGCCGGTTGTATTGGAAAGACGAGGCCATCCTGGAGGGCCTGCAAGGCCACCTGTCTGCCACTTTGAGCCCCGCCAAAGACACGGCCGGCTTACAGCAGGTTCGCTTCGAGCCCTGCCAGAGCCGCATCAGCGGCGACCCCTGGCAGGGGCTGGAGCCGGAACTGGTCCACCTGCGCCAGGCCTTTGGCCCGCCTACCGGGTTGAAGGCCTGGCAGGGTTACCTGTGGCTGCTCCCCGGCCTGGAGGTCGAGCTGGGCTTCTACGATAGCGGCCCGTTCTACGAGGACGACGATTTACACAAGTGGGTACACATCCGCCGCGTCGCCTGAGCGCGCGGCTTTTCCCCCATTCCCCCTTCAAAAGCCGGTTTACAGCCGGCGGGTAAACACCTGCCACTGGTCTTTGCCCAGCGTGTCGGTAAAACGATAGTGGTCACAGATGTACTCGAACAAAGCCACCGTGTGCGGGCTGTAACTGCCGGCCGGCAGGGAACAGCCGCCCTGCGAGTCGGGGCTGACGAAGGGCGTGGAGCCCAGGAAGGTCTGGATGATCAAGGCCGGCGGCCGGCGCTGCAAGTCGGCCAGCATCTCCGCCGAGAGGGCGTCACTGGCGTAGCCGGCGCGGAAGAGGGGCTTCTGGTGCACGAAACGGGTCGGCGCCTGTCGCCCGCTGAGGTAGTTGATGGTCGTCTGCGAGCCCCACATCACCAGCGTGTCGCCTTCCTGGGTATGCTCGCGCACGTAGTCCACCACCTGGGGGATGAACACTTCGGGCGGGCTGTGCTGGATCTGCCACAAGAAGCCAAACCCGGCCGCCAGGATGAGGGCGGCCGCCCCACCGGCCCCGGCCGCGCCCGCCACGGGGTGGCCGCGCTGCGCCAGCCAGGCGGCCAGGCCGTCTGCGCCGTAAGCACCCAGGATGACCATGGCCGGCAGCAGGGTGAGGAAGTAATGGAAGTAATTTTCCCCCGAGAGCCCGATCAGGCCGATCTCGATGGGCACGTCCAGCAGGGCCACCAGCAGCAGCACCGGGGGCCGGCGGCGGGTGAGGGCCAGGCGGGCCAGGGCCACCACGAACACGGCCATGCCGAACCAGAAGATGCCCGAAAAATCACGCAGATACTCGAAGACCACGCCCAGGGCGCGCAGGCGGTCTTGCGGCGAGATGTCGGAATACAGGAAATTGTAGCGGTAAGCCACGTCCCAGAAGTCCCACAAGATGTGCCGGGAAGCTAAATAGGCCACCCAACCGGCCGCCACCAGCCCCAGCCCACCCGCGGCGGCCAGGGCTTCCGCCCAGGGGAAAGGCTCCCGGGCGCGCCCGCGCAGGTAGGCGTAGACCAGGAGCATGGCCAGCCACACCCCCAGGGTGGTCTGTTTGAGCATGAGGCTGGTGCCCAACAGCACCCCCCAGCCCAGGGCCGCCGGCCAGCGGCCCCGGCCGCGCGCCAGGCGCAGCATGAGCAGCAGCGAGGCGAACTGCAACGGCAGGGCGAACTCTTCAGTGAGGTTGCCGCCCTCGAACACGCGGGCAAAGCCCATCACCAGGGCTGCCACGCCCACCAGTTGGGCCCAGGGGCGCACCACCCCGTGCAGCAGGCGGTAGGCGGCCGCGGCCGCCAGGGCCAGCGACAGCCACTCCAACGCCCACACGCCCCACACGCCCTGGCCCAGGCGCAGGCCCAGGGCGTCGATGTAAAAGATCAGCGGCGGCTTGTGGTCCCATAGATCGCGGTAGGGTAAGGCGCCGGCGTTGATCCGCTCGCCGAAATAGAGGAAGATGCCCGAGTCGTGGCCGGGCACGCGCCCGTGCTGCGCCGGGGAGAAGACCCAGAAGACCGCCGCCGAAAGCAGCAGGAAGAGCAAGGCCGCCCACAAGGGCAGCAGGCCCACGAACAGGCGCCGGTAGACCTGCGGCAGGCTGGCGCGCAGGCCCCGGGCGTTCAGGTGGGCGCGATAGGCCAGTCCCAACCCCAGCAGGGTTTGGGCGCACAGCAGCCCGGCCAGGGCCGGCAGGGGCAGGATGCGCCGCAGCCCGGCGGCCGGGCCGGCCAGCGGGCCGCTGTGCACGCCCAGGGTCACGCCCAACAGCAGCAGGGCCCCGGCCAGCAAGGCCGCCAGGGCCAGGCAGGCCGGGTAGAGCCAGCCGTCCGCCAGCAGGGCGCGCTCCAGGCGCTGCGCCCGGCGCGCCGGCGCCAGGCCGGCCAGTCCCAGGGCCACGATCAGGGTCAGGCCCAGGGTCGCCGCCAGGGCTCCCAGCCGAGCGGCCGA